>NZ_JALPKN010000396.1 GCF_023630195.1 Actinotalea sp. C106
GTCCCGGGGGCCAGCACGGCGACCACCCCGGTGACGTTGACCGCGGCCAGGGCGAGCACCCCGACCCCGGCGACCCGGAGCAGCGCCGGACCTGCGGCACCGCGTGCGGCGGCGGTCAGACCACCGACGCCGATCAGGCCCGGGGCGGTGCCGAGGGCGAACAGGCCCATCATCAGCCCGGCCGTCACGGGGTCGCCGGTCGCGAGGGCGGACAGCTGGACCACCTGCGTGAAGCCGCAGGGCAGCAGGAAGGACGCGGCACCCAGCAGGGCGGTCCGGCCGTCGCGGTACGCAGCGGTGGTGCGACCCTCGAGGCCCAGCCGGGTGGCCACGACGGCAGGCAGCGTCGGGGTCAGGTGGGCCAGGCGTGGCGAGACGGCCGTGAGCTGGAGGCCGATCGCGACCATCGCGAGTGCGACGACGAGGGTCAGCAGCGCGAGGGTGCCGCCGGTCACCCGCACGGCCGTGCCCACCACACCCAGCAGGGCCCCGAGCACCGTGAAGCCGACCACCCGCCCGGCGTTGAAGGCCAGGTGCGGGCGCAGCCGTCGCGCGGCGCTCGCCTCCGGGTGGTGCTCGGCGTGCCGGGCCGCGACGGCCAGGACGAGGCCACCGACGAGCGCCATGCAGGTCGAGAGCCCGGCCGCGAGCCCGAGGACGAGGGCGACGGTGAGACCTGCGGTCCCTGCCGAGGACCCCAGGCGCCCTGCGAGGTCCTCGAGGCCGGCGGCGCGGGCCGCCAGGACCACGAGCGCGACGACGGCCACGCCGATCGCGACGTCGCGCCACACCCGGTGGTCCCGGCTCAGCCAGGCGCGGTCGTCGTCGCCCGGCGCGTAGCCCGCCCGGCGCACGGCCTCGTCGATCGCGGCGTGGGTCAGCGGTCCGCTGCTGGTGATGCGGGCGCGACCACGTGCCGCGGAGACCGTCACCGTCTCGACCCCGGGCAGGCGACGCAGCGAGCGCGTGACGCGCACCTCGCACGCGCGGCAGGTCATGCCGCGGATCGGTACGGTCCTGTCCATCCTCTGCTCCCACCCCTGGTCGTGCTGCAGCGTAGGCACGCGGCGCGGGCCGTGCGTGGGACCTCCGGTCCGCGGTCGCGGCGCCGGCCCGGGCCACGGACCCCCGGTGGACGCTGAGGGGCCGAAAGTCCTTCAGAATGCGCTCGCGGGGTCGATCACCACGTCGAGATGACCAACGACGCGCGCGAGACCTCCGGGGCCACCACGACCCTGCTGCTGGGCCATGTCCGGACCCAGGGCGGTGACGAGGCGGTGACCGAGGTCGTGCGCCTGGCCGGGGTGACCCAGTCGGTGACCGAGCTCGAGGACAGTGCGAGCTGGTTCCCGCACGACGTCAGGACGCGGCTCTTCGAGGCCGCGACGGCCGTCCTCGGGGAGGGCACGATCTTCTCCGTCGGGGTCCACGCGATCGACAACGGCCTCCAGCCTGCCCTGGTCGGCCTGCTCCGCTCCCTGGGCACGACCCGTGAGGTCTACCGGCAGGTGCCCCGCGCCCTGCCCAAGTTCACCACCGGCTCCGAGATGGAGGTCGTCGAGAGCACGGCCTCCTCGGCCTTGGTGCACCTGCGCACCAAGGGCGGGCTCACGCGGTCGCGCCTGGACTGCGAGCTCGTCCAGGGGATGCTCGCCGCGGTCCCGCAGATCTTCGGCCAGCCCCTGGCCCGCATCGACCAGCGCCGGTGCCAGGCCGACGGCCACCCGCAGTGCGAGCTCGCCATCTCCTGGTCCCGCCCGCGCCGGTGGTTCGACAGGACGCGCACCGACCGCACCGCGCGGTCGACCGACGTCGAGCTCGCGGCCCTGCGTGGCCAGCTCGAGGAGCTCCAGCGCGCCTCGAGCGACCTGGTCAGCAGCGACGACGTGCACACCGTCCTGGAGCGCATCATCGACCGCGCCGCGACCGCCGTGCTCGCCCCCTCCTACCTGCTCGTCGCGAGCAGCGAGGCGACCCTCGGCCCGGACCCGGTGGTGCACTCCCGCGGGCTGACCGACGAGCGCGCGGCCGAGCTCGCGGCCCTGCTGAGCCGAGGCGAGGACCTCGGCCCGAGCGCCGTGGTGGTCGACGTCGTCTCGACGCGTCGCCAGCACGGCCGGCTCGCGGCGATCTACGCCGACGGGCACCGACCGCTCGCGGCCGACTCCGCGCTGCTCGAGGCCTACGCCCGCCACGCGGCAGCTGCCCTGGCCCTGCTGACGGCCTTGCACGGCAGCCGGCGCGAGGCGCGCCGGGCCACCGCGCTGCTCGCGCTCGGGTACTCGCTGGCCGCCCC
>NZ_JALPKN010000397.1 GCF_023630195.1 Actinotalea sp. C106
GGTACGATCCGACTTGCGGGGTCGCGGCCGACCCGGCAGCGGGCGGGTTCGGCGCCCCTTCGGCGGCCGGGGCGGAGGCGACCGGTCGCGTGGTCGAGGTCGAGGTGGAGGCCCAGGACATGCGGTTCGAGCCCGCCTCGGTCGAGGTCGACGCCGGCGACGAGCTCGTCCTGGTGGTCACCAACGTCGACTCCACGGTGCACGACCTCGTGCTCGACTCGGGCGCGGCGTCGGGCCGGATCGCCCCCGGGGCGACGGCTCGGGTCGAGGTCGGCGTCGTCGGGAGGTCCCTCGACGGCTGGTGCTCGGTCGCGGGTCACCGGCAGATGGGCATGGTCCTCGACGTCGTCGTCCGGGGCGGGGCAGGGCAGGCCACGGCGGAGCAGGCGACGGCGGGGCAGGCCACGGCGGGGCAGGCCACGGACGAGCACGAGACGGCTCAGGGTGAGGATCGCCCCGGCGCGGAGTCCGCGATGGACCTGCGCGCCGACCCGGGGGAGGGTTTCGTCCCTCGCGACCCGGTCCTCGACCCGGCGCCCACCGGGACGGTGCACCGCGTGACCCTCGAGGTCGAGGAGGTCGAGCGTGAGGTCGCCCCGGGGGTCACCCAGTCCCTGTGGACCTTCGGCGGCTCGGCCCCGGGGCCCACCCTGCGCGGCTCGGTGGGGGACACCTTCGAGATCACCCTGGTCAACGACGGCTCGCTGGGCCACTCGATCGACTTCCACGCCGGGGCCCTGGCCCCGGACGAGCCGATGCGGACCATCGAGCCGGGCGAGAGCCTGACGTACCGGTTCACCGCGACCCGTGCGGGGATCTGGATGTACCACTGCTCGACGATGCCCATGTCGCTGCACATCGCCAACGGCATGTTCGGCGCGGTGATCATCGACCCGCCCGACCTGCCCGAGGTGGACCGCGAGTACGTGCTGGTCCAGCACGAGCTGTACCTGGGACCCCAGGGCGGCATCGCCGACACCGCGAAGATCGCCGCCGAGGCCCCCGATGCCGTCGTGTTCAACGGCCACGCGACCCAGTACGTGCACGAGCCGCTGGCCGTGGAGGTCGACGAACGGGTGCGCATCTGGGTGCTCGACGCGGGCCCGAGCCGGCCCTCCTCCTTCCACGTGGTCGGCGGCCAGTTCGACACGGTCTACCTCGAGGGGGCGTACACGCTGGGCGGCGCGGACGGCCCCGCGAGGGACGCGGGTGCGCAGGTCCTCGGGCTGCACCCCGCGCAGGGCGGCTTCGTCGAGCTCGCGCTGCCCGAGGCCGGGACGTACCCCTTCGTCTCGCACGCGATGGTCGACGCCGAAAGGGGGGCGGCGGGGCACATCCTCGTCGCGGATGCGAGCGACGAGGGCTGAGCCCGGTGAGGTCCTACGGTGGATCCATGCCCCTGGCCCCCCTGGTCGAGCCCGGCCCCGCCCTGACCGCCGAGCAGCTCGCCCGATGGTCACGTCACCTGCTGCTGCCCGAGCTGGGCGAGCTCGGCCAGCGCCGGCTGCGCAACGCACGGGTCTGCGTGATCGGTGCGGGAGGGCTCGGTGCGCCCGTGCTGCTCTACCTGGCGGCGGCGGGGGTCGGGTGCCTGGGCGTGGTCGACGCCGACGAGGTCGCCCTGAGCAACCTCCAGCGTCAGGTGCTGCACCGCACCCAGGACGTCGGCCGCGCCAAGGTCGACAGCGCCCGCGCGGCGATCGGTGACCTCGACCCCGGCGTCGACGTCCAGGTCCATCAGGTCCGCCTGACCGAGGCGAACGTCGACGAGGTGCTCACCGGGTACGACCTCGTCGTGGACGGCACGGACAACTTCCCGACCCGGTACCTGGTCAACGACGCGTGCGTCCGTCTCGGCCTGCCCGAGGTCTGGGGCTCGGTGCTGCGCTTCGACGCCCAGGTGTCGGTGTTCTGGGGCGCCCCGCCGGCCGGGGCCGGAGCAGCGCCGGTCCAGCTGCGCGACCTGTTCCCGGCACCGCCGCCCGAGGGGTCGGTGCCCTCCTGCGCCGAGGCCGGGGTGCTCGGGGCGCTCTGCGGTCAGGTCGGGTCGCTCATGGCCACCGAGGCGGTCAAGCTCGTCACCGGGGTGGGGGAGACGCTGCTCGGCCGGGTGCTCGTGCTCGACGCGCTCAGCTCGCGCTGGTCGGAGATCCCGCTGGTGGGTGGAGGTGCCCCTCCGTCGGCATCGGCGGTGGCGGACGTGTCGTCCTCCTCGGGCGGGCGCGCGACCCCCGCGGCGCCCTCCCCGGCTGGCTCCGCGGGGGTCGAGAGGTTCGGCACCGTG
>NZ_JALPKN010000398.1 GCF_023630195.1 Actinotalea sp. C106
GACGCCGGCGCGGGCGCTGCTCGCGTCCCCGCGGCCCCGGACCCCCTCGGGGAAGATCCCCACCGCTCCCCCACGCCGCAGCACCGCGAGGGCGGCCGCGAGGGCGGGACGTCCGTTGCGCCGGTCGACCGGGATCTGACCCGCGGCACTCAGCACCGCCCCGACCGGCCCGCGGAACATCTCGTGCTTGACCAGCACGTGGGTCCCCCGCGGCGCGCAGCCGTGCACGAGCGGACCGTCGATGACGCCGATGTGGTTGGCCGCCAGGATCACGGGCCCCTGGCGCGGCACGCGGTCCGCGCCGACCACGGTCGTGCTCCACACGACCCGGGCCAGGAACCGACCGACCCACCTCGACCAGCGCGGGCCGCCGGGGCCGGGGTCCCCGGCCAAGGGGGACGTCCCCGGGCTCATGCGCTCCTGCCGCTCACCCGGCCCACCACACCCAGGGTCGCCTGGACGGTCTGCTCGAGGTCCAGCTCGGATGAGTCCACCGTGACGACGCCGTCGGCCGCGGTCATGAAGTCGACCACCGTCGAGTCGTCGCGGTCCCGGCGCACGACCTGGTCGCGGGTCGCCGCGATGCTCTCCTCCCCGGCGTCGCCGTGCAGCTCACGGGACCTGCGGGCGAGCCGGGCCTCCTCGCTCGCGGTCAGGAGGATCCGCACGTCGGCGTCCGGGGCGATCACCGTGGTGATGTCACGTCCCTCGACGACGACCCCCCTCCCGCGGCTGAAGCCCTCGGTGCCGCGCTCGACCTCGATGACCCGACGCTGCCGCTGCCCCAGGTCGGCACGGACCTCGAGGTTCGTCGCGACCTTGCTGACCACGGCCGAGATCTCCCCGGCACGGATCGCCGTCGCGATGTCCGTACCGCCGATGGCGAACGTCGGGAACCGCGGGTCGAGACCCAGGTCCAGAACCATGCCCCGGACCTGGGCGGTGACCGCCTCGGCGTCCTCGAGATCGACCCCCTGGTCCAGGCACCACCACGCGGCCGCGCGATACATCGCGCCGGTGTCGAGGTAGGCGAGGCCCAGCCGCGCCGCGACCTGCCGGCACACGCTCGACTTGCCGGACCCCGAGGGGCCGTCCACCGCGACCACGAGGGGTCCCGAGGTGCCGTCGTCCATCACTGCTCCTGTCGTCGTCGTCGTCCTCGTGCACCGGGGGGTCGGTGCACGGGTGAGGGCGTGGGGCCCCGGTGCTGGCTCAGCCCGCGACCCGCCAACCCCGGGTGGTGAGCTCCTCCTCGAGCCGGGACCGCAGGCCACGCAGCACCGAGATCGAGGCCAGGCCGACGGCCTGGGCCGGGGCGTGCTCGAGCTGGAGCTCCTCGAGGTTGATCCCCGCGGCCCCGACCTCGGCCAGCAGCCGTGCCAGGGAGCCGGGCTCGTCCGGCACCAGCACGGTCACCACGTCGTAGGCCCGGCGGGTCCCGCCGTGCTTGCCCGGGATCCGACTGACCCCGGTGTTCCCCGCGGCGATCGCGGCCGCGACGGTGCCGAGCGCGCCCGTGGCGACCTCCTCGGCAGCGGTCGCGACCGAGGCGTGGTCGAGGGCCTCGATGAGGACGTCCAGGTCACCGCGCAGGCTGCGCAGCAGCGGGACCACGGCCTCGGCGTTGGCCCCGAGGATCGAGGTCCACAGCCCCGGGTCGCTCGCGGCGATCCTGGTGACGTCCCGCAGGCCCTGGCCGGCGAGCTCGAGAGCAGCCGGCTCGCCGTCGACCAGCCGGGCTGCCACCAGCGAGGCCGCGATCTGCGGCACGTGGGAGACGAGGGCCACGGCGTCGTCGTGGGTCGCGGCGTCGAGCATGACGGGGGTGGCACCAAGATCCGTGGCGAGGGTGCGGACGGCGAGGACAGCGGGCCCCGCCGAGGCCTCCGAGCCCACCACGACCCAGGGCCGCCCGGCGAAGAGGTCCGCCCGGGCCGCCGTCGGGCCGCTGCGCTCCGAGCCAGCCATCGGGTGCGAACCGACGTACCGACTCAGGTCCGCGCCTGCCGCCCGGAGCGGGGTCTCGACAGCCGTCTTGACGCTCGCGACGTCGGTCACCACGGCCTGCGGGTGCGCCTCGAGCTCCGCCAGCACGACGTCAGGGGTCACGTCGGGCGGGGCGGCGACCACGACCAGCTCGACCGGAGGGTCGTGGGGCGTGGGCAGTCGGCCGGCGCCGACGTCGCGGGCGAGCAGCAGCGTGGTCCGGGACGGGTCGTGCAGCACGACGTCGACGCCGAGGGCCCGCAGGCCCAGGCCGATGCTCGCGCCGAGCAGCCCC
>NZ_JALPKN010000399.1 GCF_023630195.1 Actinotalea sp. C106
CCCCCAGCGGTGCGGCCCCAGGGGCGCCGGCGGCCGGGCCTGGCTGGGACGGGTAGCCGGTGGGTGGCTGCGCCGGGGTGAACGGCCGTGCCGGTGCAGGACCGGAGGTCGGGGTCTGCGCGGTCGGCGGGCGCTGGGCCTCACCGTCCGTCGACGGGTAGTAGTCGTTCACAGCGCTGGCCTCCGGTCGCGGCGCTCCAGCACAGAGCGCTCCGTCGTCTTATCGACCATGGGCCCGGTCCTCTTGAGGAGAAGAACGGACTGATCCACGGCTGGTCTTGCTCGATGCGGCGTGGCGCTCAGGCGACCACGCGCAGGATCTCCTCGACTGAGGTGTCGCCGAGCAGCACCTTGGTCCAGCCGTCATCGCGGAGCGAGATCATGCCCTGCTCGCGTGCGGTGCGGGAGATGTCCGCGGCCGAGGAGTGCGCCACGGCATGGCGTTCGATGTCCTCGGTCACGCGCATGACCTCGTGCACGGCAAGGCGCCCGCGGTAGCCGGTGCCGGAGCAGGACGAGCAGCCGTGGGGCCGATGGAGCGTGGGGATATCCTCGCCGGGGTTCCAGGGGAACCGCGCAGCGACGAGCTCGACCTCGCTCGGCGTGTACGGCTCCTTGCACTTCTTGCAGAGCCGCCGGGCGAGGCGCTGGGCCACGACGCAGTCGAGCGCCGATCCGACGAGGAAGGGCTCGATGCCCATCTCGACGAGCCGGGTGACGGCGCTGGGTGCGTCGTTGGTGTGCAGGGTCGAGAGCACGAGGTGACCGGTGAGGGCGGCCTCGATCGCGATCTGCGCGGTCTCGTGGTCACGGATCTCACCGAGGAGAACCACGTCCGGGTCCGACCGCAGGATCGACCGCAGAGCCCCCGAGAAGGTCAGGCCGGCCTTGGGGTTGACCTGGACCTGGTTGATGCCCGGGAGGCGGTACTCGACAGGGTCCTCGACCGTGATGACGTTGATCTCGGGGCGGGACACCGCGTTGAGGGTCGCGTACAGGGTGGTCGACTTGCCTGAGCCGGTCGGGCCCGTCACGAGGATCATCCCGTAGGGCTTGCTGTACGACGCGGAGTACGTCTCGAGGTTGTCCTCGAGGAAGGACAGGTCCCGCAGGTCCAGGCTCGCGGTGGAGTTGTCGAGGATGCGCATGACGACCTTCTCGCCCCACACCGTCGGCAGGGTCGCCACACGCAGGTCGATCTTGCGGCCGTTGTGGGTGACCGACATGCGGCCGTCCTGGGGCTTGCGACGCTCGGCGATGTCGATGTCGCTCATGATCTTGAGCCGTGAGATGACCCCGCCCTGGATCTGCTTGGGCGACCGCTGCATCTCGTGCAGCACACCGTCGATCCGGTACCGGACGCGCAGGTCGTTCTCCGCGGGTTCGATGTGGATGTCCGAGGCGCGGTCCTGGATGGCCTGCGTCACGAGCAGGTTGACGAACCGGACGATGGGGGCGTCGTCGTCCCCGTGGTCGCTGAGGCCTGACAGGTCGTCGAGGGGCTGAGGCTCGCTGGTCTCGAAGGCCGAGGTCAGGTCGTCGATCTCGTCGTCGGCGCGGCAGTACCGGTCGATGGCCTGGATCACGTCGTCGTGGGTCGCGATCACCGGGTGGACAGGGACCCCGGCCGCGGTCCGGATGTCGTCGACCGCCAGCACGTTCCCCGGGTCGGCCATCGCCAGGATGAGGTGCCCGTCCAGCAAGGACACCGGCAGCACCGTGTAGCGCCGGCACATCGAACCGGGCACGAGGGACACCGCGTTGCGGTCGACGGGGTAGTCGGCGAGCTCGACGAAGTCCATGCCGACCTGGGAGGCGAGCGCCTGCACCAGCTGGGACTCGCTGAGCATGCCGATCTCGACCAAGACACGCCCGAGCGACTCCCCCCGCTCGGCCTGCTCGTCGAGGGCAGCCATGAGCTGTCCCTCGGTCACGAAGCCTTGGTCGAGCAGGATGTCACCGAGGTGCTTCACAGAAGTCCTTCCCCAGGGCTGTGCCGTCACTCCCTACGGGGGCGGGGGCGACGGCATGTCTCTGACCACCTATCGGCAGGACCGGCTCCGGCCTGAAGGTCTCCCGAGACCTTCTTCGCCCGGAGGCGACGGAGAACCTGAAGCGGCCTGTCGCGGGTGGCGGCTCAGGCGCCGCCGGCCTCCAGGGCAGCGCCCAGCGCCGCGTCCATGGCCTCGACCGGCGCCGGGCGCCCGGTCATCAGCCGCACCTGCTCGGTGGCCTGGTGCAGCAGCATGCGCTCGCCGCCCACCACGGTGCC
>NZ_JALPKN010000039.1 GCF_023630195.1 Actinotalea sp. C106
CCCCGGGCTGCGCTCCCGCCGCGAGCCCCGCGACGAGGGCCGCGAGCTCGTCGTCGTCGGGGGCGCCGCGCACCACGCGCACGTCGGGGCTCACAGCGGGATGTTCCCGTGCTTCTTGGCGGGCAGGCTCGCTCGCTTGGTCCGCAGGGCGCGCAGGGCGCGCGAGATCTGCAGCCGGGTCTCGGAGGGGGCGATGACCGCGTCGACGTACCCGCGCTCGGCGGCGTCGTAGGGGTTGACGATCGCGTCCTCGTACTCCTGGGTGAGGCGGGCGCGCTCGGCGTCGACGTCCCCGCCCGCCTCCGCGACCTTCTTCAGGGCGCCGCGCTGCAAGATGTTGACCGCGCCGCCGGCGCCCATCACCGCGATCTGCGCGGTGGGCCACGCGAGGTTGACGTCGGCACCGAGCTGCTTGGACCCCATGACGATGTAGGCCCCGCCGTACGCCTTGCGGGTGATGACGGTGACCAGCGGGACGGTGGCCTCGGCGTAGGCGTAGATGAGCTTGGCCCCGCGCCGGATGATCCCGTTCCACTCCTGGTCCGTGCCCGGCAGGAACCCCGGGACGTCGACGAAGGTCAGCACCGGGATGTTGAAGGCGTCGCAGGTCCGGACGAAGCGCGCGGCCTTCTCGGCGGCGTTGATGTCGAGGGTCCCGGCCATGTGCAGGGGCTGGTTCGCGACCACGCCCACCGGGTGCCCCTCGACGTGCCCGAAGCCCACCAGGACGTTCTGCGCGTACAGGGGCTGCACCTCGAGCAGCTCGCCGTGGTCCAGCACGTGCTCGACGACGGCGCGCATGTCGTAGGGCTGGGAGTCCGCGTCGGGGACCGCCGTGTCGAGCTCGCGGTCGAGGTCGGTGACCTCGAGCTCGCCGTGCTCGTCCTCCCAGAGCGGGGGATCGGCGAGGTTGTTCGACGGGAGGTAGCCGACGAGGGCCTTGACGTAGTCGATCGCGTCGTCCTCGTCGGTGCCCAGGTAGTGCGCGACCCCCGAGGTCGCGTTGTGGGTGTGGCCGCCGCCCAGCTCCTCGAAGCCGACCTCCTCGCCGGTGACCGCGCGGATCACGTCGGGCCCGGTGATGAACATGTTCGAGGTGCCGTCAGCCATGACGATGAAGTCGGTCAGGGCCGGGGAGTAGACGGCCCCGCCAGCGCTCGGGCCGAGGATCAGGGAGATCTGCGGGATCACCCCGGAGGCCGCGACGTTGCGACGGAAGATCTCGGCGAACTGGGTGAGGGCCGCGACCCCTTCCTGGATGCGGGCGCCGCCGCCGTCGAGGATCCCGATCAGCGGGACCCCGGTGCGCAGCGCGAGATCCATCACCTTGGTGATCTTGTGGCCGTGCATCTCGCCGAGGGACCCGCCGAAGACGGTGAAGTCCTGGCTGTAGACGGCGACCTGCCGCCCGTCGATCGTGCCGTGACCCGTGACGACGCCGTCGCCGGGGACGCGTCGGGAGTCGAGGCCGAAGTTCGTCGAACGGTGCAGCACGAAGGCGTCCAGCTCCACGAAGCTGCCCTCGTCGAGCAGCGCGGCGATGCGTTCGCGGGCGGTCTTCTTGCCGCGGGGGTGCTGCTTGGCACGCGCGGCCTCCTCGTGCGCGTCGACGGCGGCGGCGGTCCGGGCCTCGAGGTCGGCGAGCTTGGCGGCGGTGCCGGAAGGGCCGGCCCCGGGCCTGCGGTCCGCGGGCGTGGCTGGGGTCTGTGCGTCGGTCACGTGGACGAGGGTAGTTGTCGGGTCCCGACATGCCGGGTGCGGCACCCGACCGTGTCGTGGCCCTGCGGTGCAGGGCATCCCACAACGCAGGCGGTCCGGAGGCGACGGCGGCCTGCGTGCTGGCTACCGTGGGCGGCATGAGCCCTCACCCCGAGCCAGGACCCGAGGGTCCAGACGGTACTGACGGCCCCGACGGCCCCGACGGCCCCGACGGCCCCGACGGCCCCGACGGAGCCCCCGGGCGTCCTCCCCTGGACCCGAGCACCGTCACCGAGATGCTGCTGGCCCTCGGGGCCGGGCGCGTCGAGGTGGTCGACCGGACGGCCTCGACCTCGGCGGACCTGGTGGCGGGGCTCGCTGCGCAGCCCCAGGCGTGGCCCGACCACGCGGTGCTCGTGGCCGACCACCAGGAGGCGGGCCGAGGCCGCTCCGGACGGACCTGGACCACGCCGCGGGCTGCGGCACTGACCTTCTCGATGGTGCTGCGGCCCGCCGGGCCGGTCGAGCGGTGGGGCTGGGTGCCCCTGCTGTCCGGCCTCGCGGTGGTCCAGGCGCTGCGCGAGGTCGGCGTCGTGGCGACCGTCAAGTGGCCCAACGACGTGCTGGTCGAGGAGCCGGGGCTGCCCCCCGAGGCAGGTTGGGGGGCTCGGCGCAAGGTCGCGGGGATCCTCAGCGAGCTGGTCACGACCCCGGCCGGCCCCGCGGTGGTCGTCGGGGTCGGCATCAACGTCGACCAGAGCCGCGACGAGCTCCCGGTGCCGAGCGCGTCCTCGGTGATGCTCGCCGGGGGCCGGGGCGTCGACCGGGCGCACCTGCTCGGCGCCGTCGTCGGGAAGCTCCTCGCGATCGACGCGCGGTGGCGCACGGGGGGGCACGAGCAGCTCTCGAGCGACTGCGCGGCCGTCTGCTCGACCCTGGGCGAGCCCGTCGTGGTCGACCTCCCGGGCGGGGAGAGCCTCGAGGGCACGGCGAGCGGGCTCGCTGGCGACGGGGCCCTCGAGGTGATCGACAGGGGTGGGCGGCGTCGGGTGGTGCTCGCGGGAGACGTGCACCACGTGCGCTCGCCGGGGTGAGCCGGCGGGGTGAACTAGCCTGGCGGCGTGAGTGACGCGGACCACATCGAGCACGCCCGGGGGGCGGGGCTCTCGTCGACGATCTCCGAGCTCGAGGACCGGCTGCTGGGCGGGCCGCGCACCCTGACCTTGACGGCCATGGCCGCGCGTGCGGGGACCAGCGTGGAGCAGGCGCGGCTCTTCTGGCACACCTTGGGGCTGCCGACGGGGGAGGCCGGGGCTGTCGCCTACACCGAGTCCGACGCCCAGGCCCTGCGCCAGCTCCACGAGGTCGCGGGGCGGTACGAGGTCTCTCCGCGCACGGCGGTGTCCCTGGTCCGGGCCATCGGGCACACCACCGACCGGCTCGTGCTGTGGCAGGTCGAGGCCCTGGTCGAGCAGCTCGCCGAGCGGCACGGCCTGGACGACGTGAGTGCCCGCCTGGCCCTGCTCGACAGGCTCGGCGACATCGTGCCCGTGCTCGAGGACCAGCTCATCCACGCCTGGCGTCGCCAGCTCGCGGCGATCGCCGGCCGGTTCGCGGCAGAGTTCGGCTCGGCCCGCGCCGAGGGGCCGGGGGAGGACGAGCTCCCGCTCGCGCGGGCGGTCGGTTTCGCGGACGTCGTGTCCTTCACCCGCCGCACGGCCGAGCTCGGGCCCCACGAGCTGGCCGAGTTCGTCCAGCAGTTCGAGGCGCGGGCGCGCGACGTCGTCACCGCGGCTGGGGGGCGGGTGGTCAAGACCATCGGCGACGCGGTGCTCTTCGTCGCCGACGACGCGGTGGCCGGGGCGCGGGTGGCTGTGGGTCTCGCCCACGCCTTCCGGGGCACGGAGTCCCCGGTGCGGGTCGGCATGGTGTGGGGGCGGGTGCTGTCCCGGTTCGGTGACGTGTTCGGCCCCTCGGTCAACCTCGCTGCCCGGCTGACCGACGAGGCGCAGCCGGGCACCGTCCTCCTCGACGAGGCGACGGCGGTGCTCCTCGCGGCCAGCCCTCGCTACACCCGCACGGTGCTCGAGGAGCGCGAGGTGCCGGGGCTGGGCGTGCTGCGACCCGTGCTCCTCGACGAGGCCTAGCGTGCGGGGCGCCGTCAGGCGACCTCGTCAGCCCGTCTCCTCGACGGGCACCAGGAGCTCGGGCCCGTCGGTGCCCACCTTGTTGACCGCGGTCGAGATCGCGGTCGGCAGCAGGGCAGGTGGCGTCCGGCCCAGGAGATCGACCGCCGCCTTCGGGTCCTGCTGATCCGGGGACAGCCACCCGTCCCACGCGCTGCGGGGCAGCACCACGGGCCGACGGTCGTGGATCGCGGCGAGGTCTCCCTCGGCGGCTGTCGTCACGATGGTCGTGGTGACGAGCCATCGGCCGGGGTCGTCGTCGGCCCGGGAGCGATCACGCCAGAACTCGTAGAGCCCCGCGAAGGCGATCGGCTCGTCCTGCGCGGGATGGATCCAGAACGGTTGCTTGGGCGTGCGGCGCGGTGTGCCCGCCGCGGGCTGCTGCCACTCGTAGTAGCCCTCGGCCGGCACCAGGCAGCGCCGCACCGCGAGGGCCTTGCGGAACGCGGGCTTGTCGACCAGGGACTCGCTGCGGGCGTTGATCATCCGGGCGCCGACCGAGGGGTCCTTGGCCCAGCCCGGGACCAGTCCCCACCTGGCCAGCCGCAGCGACCGTTCGCCCCCTGGAGGCGCGTCGCGTGGGTGGTCCGCCCCCGCGGCGTCCCCCGACTCCCGGCGGGGTGCGCGCTCGACCACGATCCGCACCGGGTCGGTCGGGGCGAGGTTCCAGGACGGGGGCAGCCCGGCGGCGTCCCCGGCGACCGCGCCCGGGGCGATCTCGAAGGTGTCGGCGAGGTCCTGGGCCTCGCGGAACGAGGCATAGCGTCCGCACATGGGTCCAGCATCCCGCGGGCCACCGACACGCGCGTGACGGACGCCGTGACGGGATTCACGTCGACGATCGAATCGATTTGATGGCAAGATGGAGCCGTGCGCCCCACGACCCCCCCGGCTACCCCTGCCGGGCCCTCCGACGCGTCGTCCACGACGGCCTCCCGCGGGCCCTCGACCGACCCCGAGGCCCCCGCGGCGCCCCCTCGTGACCGGACCGCGCTCTTCGTGCTGCTCGTCGGGTCGCTGACCCTCCTGCCGGCCGTCACGACCGACATGTACCTGCCCTCGCTGCCCGAGGTGGCCCGTGACCTGGGCACCTCGGAGGCCGGCGCCCAGTTCACGATCACCGGGATGCTCATCGGCGCGGCCCTCGGGCAGCTCCTGGTCGGGCCGTTCTCGGACCGGGTGGGGCGCCGCCGTCCGGTGCTCATCGGGGTGTCCCTGCACGTGGTGATCTCGCTGCTGTGCGTCGTCGTGAGCACGATCGAGCAGCTCGCCACCCTGCGGGTGCTCCAGGGCCTGGTCAGCGCGGGGGCGACAGTCGTGGCGATGGCCGTGGTGCGGGACCGGTACGCCGGGGCCGAGGCCGCGCGCATCATCTCGCGGCTGATGCTCGTCATCGCCGCGGCCCCGCTGCTCGCGCCCACCATCGGGAGCGTCATCGCGGACATCTGGGACTGGCGCGCCGTCTTCGTGGCCCTCGCCCTCTTCGCGGTGGTGCTGGTGGTCGTGGTCGCGCGGTTCCTGCCCGAGACCCTGCCCGTCGAGCGACGCATCGCCCACGGGCTGGGCGCCTCCCTGCGGGGCTACGCCGGGCTCCTGCGCGACAGGCGTTTCGTGGCCCTCGCGGTCATCCCGGGCCTGTCCATGGCCCTGATCATGAGCTACGTCGCGGGGTCGCCGTTCGTCCTCCAGAACGGGTACGGGCTCAACCCGCAGGAGTTCGCCCTCGTCTTCGGCATCGGGGGGACCTCCCTCGTCGCGGGCTCGCAGGTCAACGCGGCGCTCGTGCGGCGCATCGGTCCCCTCCGGCTGCTGCGGGCCGGGCTCCCGGCGGTCGTGGTCGCCGCGGCGGTCCTGGTCCCCGTGGCCGCGACCCGGACGGGCGGGGTCGCGGGCTTCGTGGCGGTCCTGTGGGTCACGACGGCGCTCCTGGGTTTCGTGATGGCCAACGCCTCGGCCCTCGCCCTGTCGCGCCACGGCGAGCGCGCGGGGACGGCCGCCGCCGTCATCGGGTTCCTGCAGGCCGGGCTTGCGGGGGTGGTGAGCCCCGTGGTCGGGCTCGTGGGTGGCGACGCGCTCGCGATGACCGGCGTGATGCTCGCGAGCGTCGTCCTCGCCCTCGTGATCCTCGCGGTCGGCACCCCGGCGTACCGGCGCGGTGGCTGGGTCGAGCTCGAGACGGCGGGCCAGGCCGAGCCGATCCCCGTGCACGGCTGAGCCGGCACGGCGAGTGCCTAGGGTGAGCCGATGAGCTCCCTCCCGGCAGGTCGATGGTCCGAGGTCGCCCGACGCGCAGGCCTGGTCGACGCCGCGGGCCAGGTGCGTCAGACCGTCTTCGCCGAGATGACCGACCTGGCCATCCGCACCGGCGCGATCAACCTCGGGCAGGGGTTTCCCGACGTCGACGGTCCGGCCCACGTCTCTCGCGCGGCGATCGCGGCCATCGAGGCCGGCCACAACCAGTACCCGCCGGGGGCCGGGATCCCCGCGCTGCGGGAGGCCGTCGCGGCACACGCGGCGCGCCACTACCGCCTGGACCTCGACCCCGAGACCGAGGTGCTCGTCACGACGGGGGCCACCGAGGGCATCGCCGCGGCCCTGCTCGGACTGCTCGAGCCCGGGGACGAGGTGCTCACCCTCGAGCCCTTCTACGACTCCTACGCCGCGGTGATCGCCCTCGCCGGGGCCGTGCACGTGCCGGTCGGCCTCGGGGCGGGGGAGGACGGGTTCGTGCTCGACGTCGAGGCGGTGCGTCGGGCGATCGGTCCCCGGACCCGCATGCTGCTCCTCAACTCCCCGCACAACCCGACCGGGACGGTCCTGAGCCGCGCGGAGCTCGAGGCCCTGGCCGGGGTGGCTCGTGACCACGACCTGCTGGTGGTCACCGACGAGGTGTACGAGCACCTCACCTACGACGGCGCCGTGCACGTGCCGATCTCGACCCTGCCCGGCATGGCCGGGCGCACCCTGCGGATCTCCTCGGCGGGCAAGACGTTGTCCTTCACCGGCTGGAAGGTCGGCTGGGTCACCGGCCCCGCCGAGCTCGTCACCGCCGTGCGCACGGTCAAGCAGTTCCTCACCTACACCAGCGGCGCCCCCTTCCAGCCCGCGATCGCCGCGGCCCTGCTCGACGCCGACGGTGAGACGGAGGCCTACGTGGCCGGGCTGGCTGCCTCCCTCGCGGTGCGCCGGGACCTGCTGTGCGAGGGCCTGGTCGCCGCCGGCTTCGACGTCGTGGTGCCGCAGGGCACCTACTTCGTGGTCGCCGACGCAGCACCGCTGGGGGAGGAGGACGGCGCCCGTCTCGCGCGTGAGCTCCCCGCGCGGGTCGGGGTCGCCGGGGTCCCGATCAGCGCCTTCTGCCAGGGCGGGTCGGCGACCTCGGCGGCCCTGGCCTCGCGGGTGCGGTTCACCTTCGTCAAGCGCGAGGCCGTGCTGTACGAGGCCGTCCGGCGTCTCGAGGGCCTGCGGCGAACGGGGTGAGCGGGACGCCCTGAGCACCCGGTGTGATCTTGATCCCCAGGTTTGTCCACCGGTGTGGATTTCGTCACAGATGTCCGTTTCGCCGGGCGTGGAGCCCGGTCCTGTGCTCAGGCGGAGGCCGCGGCGGGGCCCAGGCCGAGCATCGCCCCCAGTCGTTGCGCGTCGACCGGGGCACGCACCTTGGCGTCGTTGTCGAAGTACACCAGGACGTCGAGCCCGCGCTCGCTCCAGCCCCGCACCTTCTCGGCCCAGCGTGCCAGGGCCGCGTCGTCGTAGCCGCTGACGTAGAGCTCCTCGGCCCCGTGCAGGCGGACGTAGACCAGGTCGCTCGTGACCTCCTCGAGGGCCGGGAAGCGCCCCGCCGAGTCGGAGACCACGAGGCCGACGCCATGGGTGCGGAGCAGGTCCAGCGCGGCAGGGTCGGCGAAGCTCGGGTGGCGCACCTCGAGCACGTGCCGCAGGGGACGGTCCGCCTCGACGGTCGTCCACGACCTCCCCTCGAGACGGTCGTCATGGCCCCGCGCGAGCTCGGCCGCCGCGGCGGTCGTGCGGGGCAGGGAGCCGAGGAACCGGTCGAGCACGGCGGCGTCGAACCTCAGGGTGGGGGGCAGCTGCCACAGGAGGGGTCCCAGGGCGGGACCGAGGGCGAGCACTCCCGAGGCGAGGAAGTTCGCCAGGGCCTGGTCGGAGTCCTGGAGCCGGAGCATGTGGGTCAGGTACCGGCCGCCCTTGACCGAGAAGAGGAAGTCCGGGGGCACGGCCGCCCGCCACGCCTCGAAGCTGGTCGGCCGTTGCAGCGCGTAGAAGGTGCCGTTGACCTCGATGCTCGAGAGCAGCCTCGACGCGTGCTCGAGCTCGCGTCGCTGGGGCAGGCCAGGCGGGTAGAAGGTCCCGCGCCACGGGGCGTAGCGCCACCCCGAGATCCCGACCCTGACCTGCGTCATCTCCCGAGGCTAGGTCGCCTCCGCGCGGGCCGCACGGCCACCGGTCAGGGCCGAGGTCCGCGCTGCGGGGCGCTCGGGGTCACTACGGTGGTGCCGACGACCACAGGAGGCTGCCCGTGAACACCCCGATCGACGCGACGACCACCGACGCCTGGACGAGCCTGACCGGCCACCAGCAGGAGCTGGTGCCCGACCTGCGTGGCTGGTTCGCCACCGACCCGACGAGGGCCGAGAGGCTCACCCGGACCGTCGGCGACCTGCACGTGGACCTGTCGAAGAACCTCGTCACGGACGAGACCCTGCAGCTCCTGGTGGCGCTGGCCGACGAGGTCGGCCTCAAGGACCGGATCGAGGCCATGGTCCGCGGGGACCGGATCAACGTCACCGAGGACCGTGCCGTGCTCCACACGGCCCTGCGGCGACCGGCCGGCGCCGAGCCGCCCCTCGTGGTGGACGGGCAGGACGTCGACACCGACGTGCAGGCCGAGCTGACCAAGATGTACGCCTTCGCCGACGAGGTGCGCAGCGGTCGCTGGACCGGGATCACCGGCAAGCCGGTCCGCACGGTCGTGAACATCGGCATCGGCGGCTCCGACCTCGGGCCGGTCATGGCCTACGAGGCGCTGGCTCCGTACGTGCAGGACGGCCTCGAGGTGCGGTTCGTCTCGAACATCGACCCCTCCGACGTCGCCGAGACGGTCGCCGGCCTGGACCCCGAGACCACGCTGTTCATCGTCGCGTCGAAGACCTTCGGCACCCTCGAGACCCTCACCAACGCGCGTCTGGCCCGGGCCTGGCTCTGGGAGCAGCTCGCCGCGGCCGGCGTGATCGGTGACACCGACGAGGCGCGCACCCAGGCCGTCGCCCGGCACTTCGTCGCGGTCTCCACGGCCCTGGACAAGGTCGCGGCCTTCGGGATCGACCCCGCCAACGCCTTCGGGTTCTGGGACTGGGTCGGGGGCCGCTACTCCCTCGACTCGGCGATCGGCACCTCCCTCGCGATCGCCGTCGGCCCGGCGGCGTTCGGGGAGATGCTCGCGGGGTTCCACGCGGTCGACGAGCACCTCCGGACGGTGCCCTTCGACCAGAACGTCCCCGTCCTCATGGGCCTGCTCAACGTCTGGTACGTGAACTTCCTCGGCGCCCACACCCACGCGGTGCTGCCCTACGCCCAGCACCTGCACCGGTTCCCGGCGTACCTGCAGCAGCTGACCATGGAGTCCAACGGCAAGTCGGTGCGCTGGGACGGCAGCCCGGTCACCACGCAGACCGGGGAGATCTTCTGGGGCGAGCCCGGCACCAACGGCCAGCACGCCTTCTACCAGCTCATCCACCAGGGGACCCGGCTGATCCCGGCGGACTTCATCGCGGTGGCGACCCCGGCCCACCCGCTGCGTGACGCCGCCGCGGGGGACGTCGACGTGCACGAGCTCTTCCTCGCGAACTTCTTCGCGCAGACCAAGGCCCTGGCCTTCGGCAAGACCGCCGAGGAGGTCCGCGCCGAGGGCACCGCCGAGGACGTCGTGCCGGCCCGCGTGTTCAGCGGCAACCGTCCGACCACGTCGATCCTCGCGCCGGCCCTCACCCCGGGCGTGCTGGGGCAGCTCATCGCCCTCTACGAGCACATCACCTTCGTGCAGGGCGTGGTGTGGGGCATCGACTCCTTCGACCAGTGGGGGGTCGAGCTCGGCAAGAAGCTCGCGCTGGAGATCGCTCCGGCGGTCGCGGGGGACCGGGCGGCCGTCGCGGAGCAGGACCCGTCGACCCGCGGTCTGATCGAGTACTACCTGGCTCGTCGGGTGCGCTGACCGACCGCTCGAGGGGCCGGACGGCGGCCCGGTCCGTACGGTGAGCAGATGACTCCTTCTGGTCCTCGTCCTCACCTCTGGCAGGACGGTCTCGGGCGGCTCGCGGTGCGCAGCGCCCAGCTGCTGCTCGTGCTCGCGCTCGTGGCTGCGCTCGTCACCGGGCTGCGTGAGATCACCCTGGTGGTGATCCCGGTGCTCATCGCCGCGATCATCGCCGCCGCGGTGAGTCCCGTCGTGCGCTTCCTGCGTCGCCGTGGCATCCCGAGCGGCATCGCCACCTGGCTCTCGATGCTGCTGGGGGCGGGCGGCTTCGCGCTGGTCGTCTGGTTCATCGTGCGTGCGGTCCGGGCCGAGTGGGACGAGCTCGTCGAGGCGGCCCAGGAGGGGGTCGACGAGCTCCAGACGTTCCTCACGGAGGGACCCCTGGAGATCGACGAGGAGCAGATCTCGGATCTGCGGGGTCAGGTGACCGAGCTGCTCGGCAGCGGCACGGTCCAGGACGGCGCCCTCGCCGGGGCGAGCGCCGCGGTCGACGTCGCGATCGGCACGGTCCTGGCGATCGTGGTGCTGTTCTTCCTGCTGCGTGACGCCCGGCGCATCTGGGAGTTCTTCCTCCAGCCGCTGGGCAGCACGGCGACGCACCGCGCCCGGCGCATGGGTGACGCCGCGGTCGACGTCCTGGGCGGGTACGTCCGGGGGACGGCGATCGTGGCCTTCGTCGACGCCATGGTGATCGGCATCGCCCTGGTGGTGCTCGGTATCCCGCTGGCCCTGCCTCTGGCGACGATCGTCTTCATCGGAGCGTTCATCCCGTTGCTCGGGGCGACCGTGGCGGGAACTCTGGCCGCGCTCGTGGCCCTGGTCTCCGACGGTCCGGGGACGGCGCTGATCGTGGTCGCCGTGGTGATCGCGGTGAACCAGCTCGAGGGCAACCTGCTCGAGCCGGTCGTGCTGGCGCGCACCCTGTCGCTCCACCCGCTCGCCGTCCTGCTCGCCCTGACGGTCGGGACCGTGCTGGCCGGGATCGTCGGGGCGCTGCTCTCGGTACCGATGGCCGCGGTCGCCTGGGCTGCCGTCAAGGCCTGGAGCGCCGACGACGAGCCCGACGACGGGGAGGAGGGCCCGGCTGACCCCCAGGTCGACGGTGAGGCCGCGGCCGAGGGGCCCGCCCCGGTCAGCGGCCGCTGAAGCGCTCGGCCCGCTCGACGACGCGCCCGCGGGCGGCCTCGGCGTCCCAGGTGTAGACCGTGACCCCCTCGACGAGGACGTGCTCGACCCGCGAGTGCACGTCGAGCGGGTCGGCGGACCACAGCACGACGTCCCCGTCCCGACCGGGCTCGAGGGCCCCGACCCGTGCCTCGAGGCCCATGAAGGCCGCAGGGTTGGTGGTGAGGGCCTCGAGGGCCGTGGTGCGCGGGAGGCCGTCCTTGACCGCCATCGTCGCCTGGTGCACGAGGTAGTTGATGGGAACCACGGGGTGGTCGGTGGTGATCGCGACCCGGACCCCCGCAGCGGCCATCGCGGCCAGGTTGGTCATCGCGCGGTCGCGCAGCTCGGGCTTGGAGCGTGAGGTGAACATCGGCCCGTAGATCACCGGGACGTCGCGCTCGGCGAGCACGTCGGCGAGCTTGTGGCCCTCGGTGCCGTGGTTCAGCACGAGGCGGTAGCCGAACTCCTCGGCCAGCCGCAGGGCCGTGGCGATGTCGTCGTGGCGGTGGCAGTGCTGGTCCCACGCGAGCTCGCCGTCCAGGACCCGGGCGAGGGCCTCGAGGCCCAGGTCCCGGGCGAAGGGCTCGTCCTTGGCCGCGGCCGCGTCACGGGCGGCCCGGTAGTGCTGGGCCTCGACGAAGGCGTCGCGGATGACCTTGGCGGCGCCGAGGCGGGTCGAGGGCAGCTGCTTCTTGTCGCCGTAGACCCGCTTGGGGTTCTCCCCGAGGGCGGACTTGATGCTCACGGCCTCGCTGATCACCTGCTCGTCGACCGTGCGCCCGCCCCAGGTCTTGATCGCGACGGTCTGCCCACCGATCGGGTTGCCCGAGCCGGGCTTGACCACGACCGTGGTGATGCCGCCGGAGAGCGCGTCCCGGAACCCCTCGTCGTCGACGTTGATGCCGTCCAGGGCGCGCACCCCGGCCATGTCCGGGCCGGTCATCTCGTTGACGTCGTCCCCCTCGCGGCCCTCGCCCTCCTCGGCGACGCCGACGTGGCCGTGGGCCTCGACCAGCCCGGGCAGGACCCAGCGGCCGGTGGCGTCGACCACCCGGGCGCCGGCGGGGACCTCGACGTCGTGCCCGACGGCGGTGATGCGGCCGTCGACCAGCAGGACGGTGCCGCCGTCGAGCGGCGCGGAGGTGATCGGGACGACGTAGCCGCCGGTGACGGCGACGACGGAGGAGGGGTTCGGCTGAGTCATCCCAGCACCGTACGCGCCTAGGCTGGGCGGGTGGCAGCAGGCATCGAGGGCGGCGGGCGCGTCCGCGTGGACGCGTGGACGTGGGGGGTGCGTGTGTTCAAGACGCGGTCGGCGGCAGCCACGGCGTGCCGGGCCGGTCACGTCAAGGTCAACGGCGAGCGTGCCAAGCCGGCCACCCACGTGGTGGTGGGGGACGAGGTGCGGGTGCGGCGTGACGGGGTCGAACGGATCCTCGTGGTGCGCCGGCTGCTGACCAAGCGGGCCTCGGCGACGGTCGCGGCCGAGGCGTGCACAGACCTCACACCGCCGCCGCCGCCGCGCGAGCACGTCGCGGTGGCCGCCCAGCGCGACCGTGGAGCCGGGCGTCCTACCAAGCGCGAGCGGCGTGAGATCGACAGGCTCCGTGGCCGGTGACCCACCCGCCCGTGCACTTGCCCCGGACCCCTCGGAGGTCACAGAGTGGACTGGCTCGTCCCGGGCGCGGAGGAACTGGGAGGTTCGTCGTCCTACAGACGGACCGAGAACTGCCGATATGTTTCTGCAAGTTGCAGGAGTAACCTCCAGCACCACAGCAGCGTCGCTGATACCGACCGCAGCGGCTCCCGGGCCCCCGACCGAAGATGCAGGCATGGACACCACTGTGACCCTCCCCGAGATCGTCCCAGCGTCCTACGTGGACGCGCACGAGGTCGTGCAGGAGCTCGACCCGAGCACCCGCGAGGCCGTGATGGCCGTGATCGCCGACGGCGGTCACCCCACCCCACCTCTGGTGTGCCACCCCGGCGAGGTCCTCGAGGGGGTCGAGGGCAGCCTGCTGACCCTCGAGGGCGAGGAGGTCGGTGAGATCGGCGCCGTCGGGCCCGAGGCGGGCTACTACCGGCTCCGGGGTCCCGACGGCTCGACCCGCTTCGTCGTCAGCGCCCCGGAGCGCTTCTCCCAGCCCGAGCGGGGCTGGGGCTGGGCGGTCCAGCTCTACGCGGCGCGGTCCCGTGACTCGTGGGGCATCGGCGACTTCGGCGACCTCGCGACCATCGCCCGGTCGGCCGCGCACGCGGGTGCCGGGTCCGTCCTCATCTCGCCCGTGCACGCGGCCGCGCCCGTGCCCGCCCAGCAGTCCTCGCCCTACTCGCCGGCCTCGCGGCAGTGGCTTCAGCTGCTGCACATCGCGATCGACGACGTGCCCGGTGCGGCCGAGGTCGACCTCGCGGACCTCGCCAAGCGGGGGCGGGCCCTCAACGCCGAGCGCCGGATCTACCGCGACTCGGTCTGGGAGCTCAAGCGATCGGCCCTCCAGCGGATCTGGGACGCGACCAAGGACCGCCTGCCGGTCGAGCACGACGTCTTCGTCGGTGCCGGGGGCAGCGACCTGCACCTGTTCTCGGTCTGGTGCGTGCTCGCCGAGAAGTTCGGCACCGCGCACTGGCGGGGGTGGCCCGAGCAGTACCGCACCCCTGCCGGGGCCGAGGCCTTCGCGGCCGAGCACGCCGACCGCGTCGCCTTCTACAGCTGGGCCCAGTGGGTCGCGGACGTCCAGCTCGCCGCCGCCTGCACCGCGGGGGCGACGATCGTCGCGGACATCGCCGTGGGCTTCGACTCCTCCTCGGCGGACGCCTGGGTGCACCAGAGCCTGGTCTCCTTCGACTACGAGGTGGGGTGCCCGCCCGACCGGCACAACCTCGACGGTCAGAAGTGGGGTCTCCCGGCGATCAACCCCGCGGCCCTCGTCGCCGCGGACTTCGACCTCTTCATCGGGATGGTCCGGTCGGCGCTGCGGCACGCCGGTGCGCTGCGCATCGACCACGTGATGCAGCTGTGGCGCCTGTACTGGGTGCCCCTGGGCGGGCACCCCGCCGGTGGGGCCTACGTGCACTACCCGACCGATGCGCTCCTGGCGATCCTGCGCCTCGAGGCCGCGCGGACCGGGGCCTGGGTGGTCGGCGAGGACATGGGCACCGTCGCGGCCGGGGTCCGGGAGTCCATGGCCACCGACGGCATGCTCGGCTACCGGGCCGCCCTGCGGCTCCCCGTGGACCAGTTCCCCGAGGGCGTGATGGGCGCGTCGTCGACCCACGACCAGGCGACCGTCGCGGGGACGCTCACCGGCTCGGACATGGAGGACCTGCGGCGCATCGGGAAGTCGGCCAACTTCGAGCAGCTCGAGGGCGTGCGTCGCGAGCTCGCGGCCGCCGCGGGGGTGGACCCGGATGCACCGATCGGACCCGCCGAGGTCGAGAAGGCTGTCCTCGCCCAGTACACGCGGCTGTCCGCGTGCAAGGCCCGTGTGGTGCTGGCCTCCCTGGACGACGCCGGCGCGGTGGCAGAGCGCCCCAACATGCCGGGCACGGTCACCGAGTGGCCCAACTGGTGCCTGAGCCTGCCTCGACCGGTCGAGGACATCCTCACCGAGCCCCTCGCGGTGCACCTCGCCGAGGTCATGGACGCACGCCGGCACTGACGGCGCTGACGGCACTGACGGCCCGCGGGTCGGCTGCCGAGCAGGTTCAGGCGCTGCCGAGCAGGTCCAGGAGCTGGGCCAGCAGCGGGCCCGCGGTGGTCGAGCCGTAGTCGCCGTCCTCGACGAAGATGGCGACGGCGAGGTCTCCCTGGGCGGCCACCATCCACGCGTGGTTGCCGCCCTCCTCGCCGCTGCCGAACTGCGCCGTGCCGGTCTTGGCGATGACGGGCTCGCCCGGCACTTCGCTCAGGAAGGTCGCTCCACCCTCGGTGACGACCCCGCGGAGCAGCTCGCCCAGCTGCTCGGCCTCCTGCGCCGTCACGGCCTCGGCCTCGCCGGCGACGGGCTGCTCGGGGCCCACGAGCCACGGGGCGACGGCGTCGCCGCGCACCACCGAGGCCATCATGGTGGCGGCCGCGAGGGGGGAGAGCTGGATCCGACCCTGCCCGATCATCGAGGCGGCGTGGTCGGTGCCGGTCAGGTCCTGCGGGACCGATCCGAGGAAGGCCGGGTACCCGAGCTCGGGCTCACCGCCCAGCCCCAGGCTCGCAGCGGCCTCGGCCAGGGCCGCGTCCGGGACGAGGTCCCGCTCGCCGATGAAGGCCGTGTTGCACGACTGCGCGACCGCGGTGCTCAACGGCACCTCACCCGTGGCCTCGGCCGGGTAGCCCGGGAAGTTGGTGAAGCTGCGTCCCTCGACCTCGATGGCCGTCGGGCAGCTCATGGTCGTGCTCGGCTCGACCCCCTCGCGCAGCAGGGCCAGCGCGCTGACCACCTTGAAGATCGAGCCCGGGGCGTAGGTGCCCAGGGTCGCGGTCGAGTAGCCCTCGCTGCCGGGACCGCTCGCGGCCGCGAGAACCGCCCCGGTCGAGGGCTGCACCACGACCGCCGCGCTCGCCGAGGGCACGCCGCTGAGGACGGCTTCGGCGTCGGTCTGCACGGCTGGGTCCAGGGTGGTCAGCAGCGGCTCGCCCGCGACGGGTTCGCGCTCGTAGAGCAGGCGCTCGACACCGCGCTCCTCGGCGACCGCGCGGACGGTGAGCCCCGGCGCCCCCCGGAGCTGGGCGTCGTACTGGCGCTGCAGGCCCGAGAGGCCCGTCATGTCGCCGGCGGAGATCTCGCCGTCGGACCCCTCGACGATCTCGGCTGTCGCGGGGCCCGCGGTGCCGAGCAGGGCGCGGGCGAAGGTCCGGGACGGGGCCAGCGGCAGCGAGTCCCCGACCGCGTTGGACCCGGTGAGCAGCTGGAAGGCGCTGACGTCGACCCCGGGGTCCTCCTCGCGGACCACCAGGGCCTCGACGAAGGCGCGCTCCCCGGCCGCGGTCGCGCGCTCGGCGAAGGCCTCGGGGTCGAGCTCGAGGAAGCTCGCGATCTCGCGTGCCGCGTCGGCGACCCCCGCGGCGTCGACGCGGGTCTTGTCCAGGCCGAGGCGCAGCACCGGGCGGTCCTCGACGAGCACGGCCCCGTCGGCGCCCAGCACGTCGGCCCGCTCGGCCGCGGTCCGGCTCAGCGTGAGGACCTCGTCCTCCCGCAGGTCAGGGGCCAGCAGGGCTGGCTCCCACGTGGCCTGCCACACGTCCTCGACGAGGGTGAGGTCCGCGGTGGTGCTCGCCGTCCAGTCCTCGGGGGAGTCGTCCAGGTCCCAGGTGAGGTCCAGCGTCGCGGTCGCGAGGGACGGGTCCTCGGGGTCGACCGTCACCTCGCTGGCCGCGACCGCGGGCAGCACGCCCAGCCCCTCGGCCACGGCCTCGATCTGGGCCTCGGCCACGGCCGGGTCGGTGTCACCGAGGGGGACGTCGGTCAGGTCCCCCTGGGAGATGCCCGCGGCGAGGGCCTCGGCCGTCTCGTCGGGCGCCGGCGGCTCGGCGGTGCAGCCCACCAGGCCCGCGCCCACGAGGACGGTGAGAGTGCCGACGGCGGCAGCGCGCACGGACGGATGGTTCCCCCTGCTGATCTTCATGGGTTCACCCTGCCGTATCGCGCCCCTCTGGCGTCGGAGGTCGAGTCCTTCGTGGACAATGATCCGGAGGCTCTACCGAGGAGCCAGGGTGAGGTGGCACGTGCACGGCTCCGACGACGCCTCCCTCGGCACAGACCACGACGCCGGCCTGGCGCCGACCGCGGAGGCGATCGCGGTGCACGTCGCCCTGGCCGCCGAGCTCCTCGACGCCCACGGCGCTGCGGTCCATCTCACCCCGACGGCTCGCCGCCTGGTCGGTCGACCCGAGGTGTCCCGGGGGGCGCGGTCCCTCGAGCTGACCGCGCTGCTCGAGCGGGCGACGCAAGGGCACGGAGCCGCC
>NZ_JALPKN010000003.1 GCF_023630195.1 Actinotalea sp. C106
CACGCGATCGGGCAGCGAAGAAACGAGCCAGCCCCGCCGAGCCAGGTTCAGTCTGGTACTGACGCGAAGAAAATCGAGGCCGCACGCAGGATCGAGTTCGCCTCGCTCAAGCGCTTGTTCTCCGCCCTCAGGCGGCGGATCTCCTCGATCTCCGCGGTGCTGACCCCGGGCCGGGCACCGTCGTCGACCTCAGCCTGGGCGACCCACCGGCGCAGGCTCTCGCGAGAGACCCCCAGCTGATCGCCGACCGCGGTGCTCGCCGCGGTCACCGACCCGTAGTCCTCCAGGTGGTCACGAACCAACCGCACCGCGCGAGCCTTGAACTCCACGTCGTACTTCTTGGGCATGTCGCCATCCTTCATCACAAGGAAGCGGCATCAGACCCGTGACGGTTCAGTGCACACGGTCATCGACTTGTCCTCGTACGACGGTGGGTCGACAGCACCGCAGCACCTACCAGTGCCAGGGTCGGTGATCCCGGCCCGTCCGCAGTTCGCCGTGCCGGAACAGAAGGTGGCAGAGCAGAGGGAGACTACGACGCTGCGCACCGACCGGACCGTGCACGTCCCAGGCGCGAACGACGCGACCCAGGCGCTGGACCTCACGGCGCCGATCGACTTGTGGGACAACGACGATGATGACGTGGACGAGGAGAAGTCACCGAAGGTGCCCCACCCGTCGATCGCCCCGGCGATGCTCAGGTGGCAGCAGATGAAGGCCACGGAGGCTGCTGCGGCGTTCAACGCCCCTGCTTCGACTCCTCCCCCGGCTGCGGCAACGCAGACACGGTCACGACCAGCGATGCCGTCGCTCCAGGGCAGCTTGTCGCAGCACGTGCCGTCCTCGAACGGGCCGGCGGCGGGCGATGAGGGCTACTGGTCCGACTGACCCCACAAGCAGAAGCGCCCCGCACCTGGTTGGTGCGGGGCGCTTCTGCGCATGAGGGTCGTCACCACCACCCGTCCTCAGACAGGCCGGGGTCCACGGCACGGATGTCGACCCGTCCACGTCGCCACGTCGCCGCGAGCATCTCGTCGGTCTGCTCCTCGAACGCGTCGATCGCACCCGGTGGGTTCTTCGCGATGTGGGCCGGCCACCGGTCGACAACAACGGTTCGCTTGCCCTGCTTCACGCGGTTCCCGATGTACCAGTCCTTCGTCGCGAGCCCGCTCAGCGACGCCCCTGGCAGCCACATCTGCAACCGGACAAGACCGTCCGCCGAGCGCAGCACGTACTGGTCTGGGTCGAGCTCGATGCCGAGCCGTTCACACGCTTCACGCAGCCGCTCAGCGGTCGCGTTGGACCGGATGTGCCACACCTGCCCTAGCCCGGCGGCCCGGTAAGCGTGGATCACCCCCTGGTAGTCGCTGACCTCCTTCGTCGCGCGCTCGAGTTCGATCCCCCACCGGCGTCCTGCTGTGTCGATGACGCCAAGGTCCGGGGGGTGCACACCGATCATCCCTGGTACGTGCACCGTCCAGAACGGGCCACCAGTCGGCTGCGGGTAACGCCGCTCACCGGCCCCGCGAACTCCGTCCATCTCCAGGGAGCGGATTTCTCTCTCCGAGACCACCTTGAAGCCCATCCGGGTGTACCAGGCCGTGAGATCAACGCAGCCGAGCTGGTGGTCGGACTGTGTGCGCGACCGATCCGCCGGCGGCATGTTCAGGAGCGTGTCAGCGGGGTACCCGACGGGCACCCACGGCTGCACGTGCTTCCTGCCTTCGGTCGTGATGACGTACACGTTCGCGACGGTGTCGCGGATCGACTTCATGTCGTTCCAGTCCGCGGCGGCCTTCACGGGCGTGATCGCCTTCGCGAGGAGTCCGCGTTCGACGTTCCGCTCGAGGTGGGCTCGGTGGGTGTGCGGTGACCCGCCGAGGAGCTGGTAGAAGTGCACGGGACGGAGCATCGTGTACCGGAGCGTGATGTTCAGCTGGGCCTGGTCGAGCTTGTCGACGCCGATACGAACCAGTCGCTTCGCACGGGGCTTCGCGGCGGGTGTCGGGGCTGGGATGTCGGGTGCTGGGGGCATGGGTGCTGCGGTTGTGTTCATACGAACCACGATACGTCTAGACACCGATCGGTCAGCCCGGACGGATACGAACCCCGCTGCGAACCTTGATGCGACGAGGGATCACATCGAGGTTCGCATAGTTTTGTGCGTGCAATGCACCCAGCCGACCACCCCAACTCCCCCTTCTGTAGGGATGAAGTAGGGAGAGGGGCTACCTGTGCGTTCGGGTCTAGGTGTCTAGACCGCACCGTTCGCCCCGTGGCGTGCTGTGACGCATCGTGTCGTCTCGTGGCTGGGTGGTGGGGGTCGGTCGCGGCAACGGCGACCCACTTCGGTCGCTGCGCTCCCTCTCTGGGCGCGCCGAAGCCGCTCCCTTGGTTGGGTGAGGGGTCCGGTCGCAAGCGGCTGAACCACCCGACCTCGCTGCGCGTCGGTCGTATGGCCGCAGCCGCAAGCTCCCTGCCTTCGGGGTGGTCGGGTTGGTGCGGTAGGTGGCGCTAGCTCTCCCCGTGGTGGGGGGTGGGTAACCGTAGCCGGGTGCTGGAGGCACGTCCCGGTGGGTGGGTCTGTCGCTAGTCGTGGTCGGGTGCCGTACCGCGACGGGCGTAGGTGACCCCGACACTCGGCGCGCCGGGAGACCACGTGCCGGTGGTTTGTCGGGTGCGCTGCGGTGAGCCGCAAGACCAACCATTGGGTTACGAAGGAAAGCGGGGGCGCACTGCCCGCCCTGCCGCGAGTCGAGCGGTGAAGGTCACGTCGCAGGCCCGCCAGGGCCGTTGCGATGGGACCCACCGCGGAGGTGACCTGCCCGGAGGACTCAACCATGAGCCGTGAAGGTTCCCATGCACGAGCAGGGCAGGTGACCGGTGGCAGGCGCCCTAGCGCCTAGCCAACGGGCACCACCCGCGACCGCACCCTCCGCGCAGTACCCGGCCACGGGCCACAACCCCACGGTGACCTGACAGAAGAGCGAGAAGAGCGCAGGACTGGGCAGCCCCCAGGGGGGTGACCGGTCCGGAGTGAGACTCGCGGACCCGACCAACGGTGAGGAACGAGTCGATGCTGACCGTTGCGGATCGTGACATGCGGCGACGGCACCCGTAGGGGTACAGCACACTGCTGCCGACAAACCCGCAGGGGCACCACCGTCGCGCGGCCAGGACACCCCAATGCGGCGGGCAACTCCTGCTGGGCTACTTGAGCGTCCGCCGACCAACGACACCAAGCGGGTAGGCGCCGCACAGGGCTCAAGCCACAGGCCCGTGGCGACCAGCACACAGCCGGCAACCAGGGCGGGCTGGAGGTAGGGAGGGGTGCGTGCACCGATGGCTGTCCCGCTCGCTGCACTCGCCGCCCGCTCGCGCCTCCCGCTGCCCCGGACGCCTGCCCCCGGACGGACTGACGGTGGGGTGGGCAGGCGAGCCCACTCCCCATGCGGGACGCCCGATTCTCCGGCGAGAGGTCCGACCCACCCTCCGGAGTCCGGGTTGCGAGAATGGACACATGACCACCAAGGAGAACACCGAAGCAGGCGCCCTCTTGGACGCTTTCGCGCGCGTCCTGTCCCACCCTGAGCTGCCCGCGGCGGTCGTGACCGACCTCGCCGACGTGCTCGGTGACACCGGCGGGGCGAGGTACGGGATCGTCGATGGGGTACCGCTCGGGGCGCACCACGTCGCGGACCTTGCGCGTGAGCAGGCTCAGCGGCTCCGCGAGACGTGAGGGGACACGGAAACTCGCAGGCCAGAGAGCTACGTCTTCACCGCGTGGCGCTACGGTCGGATGGACACACCAGAGCCTCTACGGAAGCCGGTGCGGTTCAGCGTGAACCGCCCCGGGTTCAGTGGAGGCTCTGGTTCGTGCCAGTCCTGAAGTCACGTGCCCTCCGCGATGGGTGGTGGTGTGGTGGGCACCGTAGCGGGACCAGGCCGACTACGGGAGTGATCACCGTGCTGAGGTGGTGCGCTGATGGTGCTCGGCGAGGTGCCGGCCAAGGGCTACACCTCGCCCCGCGCTACCTTCATCTCATGACTGACCCGTGGGCCGCAGGCAGTGCTGATGAGGTCGCCACGGCGGCCGCTGACCTGGGCGCGACCGCCACCCAGGAGCTGGACGCCTTCCCGTGGGTGATCACGGGCACCGCTGACGGGGCTGGGTGGTCGCTGAGGGAGCGTTCCGGCCTCTACGAGATCCACCTCGAGCGTGACGACGGGGCGGAGAGGGTTCTGCTGCGCACCGGCGGTGACGTGGACCTGCCTTCCCCCACCGCCGCTGTGCGCCTGGCTGTCGCGACCGTCCGCACCCACCTGCGCCAAGCGGCCTGCACCCACACTGGTGCGCCTGTGGAGGCGGCGTGGTGCCCATGGTGCGGGACGCCCATTTCTGACCCCGCACTGCCCCGTGACCCTGACCCCGCTCCCCTGCCAGACGGCGCCACCGTGCACCAGTCCGCCCAGTGGCTCTTGGGCCGGCACCCACACATGGCGCGACTAATCGAGTCCCTGTCAGGCACGGTCGAGATCGTGGACGGTGAGCCCGAGCTCGACCTGGAGGCTCTCGCGGCGGCGCTCGTCGCTTTCGAAGCGTGGCAACTGGACACCCTCCTGGACCAGGCCACCACCAAGCCCGAGGCCGCGGACCACCTCGCGATGCTGAGCAAGTCGGCCCTGACCCAACTGCGCATGCTCGCCACCCTGAGCTACGCGGGCACGCGCACCGGCCCGCTCGTGAGCGAGGTTGCGGAAGACCTCGACAACCTCGGGCGAGCAGTCGCCGCCGATTGGGTGCGCATCATCCAAGCCGCGATCGGCTGACCAGGCTGCACAGCCCACGCCCCGCTCACGCGCACCTCTCCTGCTCGCCCCTGTCGCGTGCGCACCCCCGACAGGTGAGGGCATGAGCGCGCCTCACCACGACCGGTGAGCGGCCCGGTGGGCACCGCGCACCAACCGCCGGGTGCTCAGCGCCCACCCCACTGAGGCGAGCAGGCCCTGTGGTCAGCCGCCCCATGAGCGGCTCACGCGCAGAGCGCTCGTGTGCGGCTGCTCGCTGAACGGGGCGCGCGCGCACGGTGGGGTGCGCAGTCGGGTCGGGTGCGCACGGTCCTGAGCGGCCCCGTGAGCGGGCGCTGAGCGGACTGTGCACGTTCGATGAGCGTCTCGGTGAGCGGGCGGTGAGCAGCCGCGATTAGCTCGCCGTGCGCACCCGGTGAGTAGCCCGTGAGCGAGCGTGAGCCGAGCTGGTGAGCGCCTGTGCGCACCTGGCTGTGCAGGCGGTGAGCAGTGGGGGGCGGGACCGGCGATGCGTCTGGGCCTGCCGGTAGCGTCGACGAAAGTCATACAGACCTATCGGATGTTCCTAGAGGGAGGGGTCCGCGATCACCTCGCCGGCCACACACCGTATCGACACCGGCAGCGCCGGGTTCGCCCGCGCTCTCACTGGCTTCGCCCTGACGATCCTTTCCGTGGCGTTCGCGATCAGCGCCGCTGCGCTCGTCGAGGTCGCCGCCTGGGCCAACGTCCACACGTGGTTGCGTTGGGGCTTCGCCGTCCTCGTCGACGCCGCGGCCCTCCTCCTCATCGGCCTCGCGCTCAAGAGCCGCAGCGAGGGCTACCTGGGCCGGGCCCGGTTCTGCTGGACCGGCGTCGCGTTCCTCACCCTCACGTCGTCCGTGCTCAACGCCGCGCACGCCGCCGACGGGGACGCCCACGGATGGCGGCTGTGGGCCGGAGTCGGCATGGCCGCCCTGCCCCCGATCCTCGTGTGGCTCTCCGTACACGTCCTGTCCTGGGTGCACGCCGCGACCCCTGACGAGCAAGCCGCCCGCCAAGCCGCCGCGGAGAAGGCCGCCGAAGAGGGACGGGCCCGCCAAGAGCGGGCCGCTGAGCGCGAGGCACGCCACGCGGCGAAGCTCGCCCGGATCACCGCCGAAGCGGAAGCCCATGCCCAGATCGAAGCCGCTGAGCGTCAGGCCCACCTCGAGGGTCGGGTCGCGGCCGCGCAGGCGAAGGCCCACAAGGCCGTCCACGACACCGAGGTGACCGCTCCCACCGAAAGCCCCGCCCCCCAGCCCTCCGCGGCTGCGCCCGCACCGGCGGCCTCGTCCACGCCCGCAGGGGCGCCCACGGCCCCCGCGATCGATTCCGCAGACCGCGACGCCGAGGTGCTGCGTCTCGTCGCGCGGGGCCTGTCCGACTCGGCGATCGCGAAGCGCCCGGGGATGCCGTCCAGGGCGACGGTCGGGCGCATCCGCCAGCGCGCCGAAGCGAGCCAAGGTGAAACTGCCCCCGTCGGGGACGCCCAGATTGACCTGGCACTGGTGTCGGCATGAACCCCGCACGAAAAGGCACCCCGAACCCGAACCTCCCACCCGGAGCCGGCGGGCTGTACACGATCAGGATGCTCGCTGAACGCCTCGGTGTGACCGTCGGGACGATGCGCGGGTACGTGCACGCCAAGCCCCATCCAGCCTGGCTTCCAGAGCCCCAACGCCTCGGGAACGAACTCGCGTGGACCGCGGAAGCCCTTAACGAGGCGCAGATTGACAGCGCCCGCCCATCAGAGGTGAGGGCGCTCGTTCTAAGCGGACACGTCCCGCCTGGTGGTCGGGCTCGAAAAGGCGTTGGCCCTAGCAGCCTGCTTCGACGACACCTCACGGTCGATGCGGTCCTGCATGGGGCGCACCCGTGCGATCTCCGTTCGTTGCGCGCATACACGCGTTTGTCCTGCACCGGCTCTAGTGGAGGCTCGGAAACGACGCGCCGACGGTGGTCGGTGCGGGGTTGCGTCAGTAGTAGGTTTCTTGGTGTTCGGCCGGTGAGACCAGGCCGACCCCTCAGTGCAGGCGTCGGTGGTTGGACCAGTCGATGTACTCAGCGAAGGCGATCTCGAGATCGTCGATGCTCTTCCCGGGCCGCTGGCAGCTAGGGAGCGGCGCCTTCGTGACGCCGTAGCGGGCCCCTAGCGCGGACCTGAACCTCTGGTGCGACTCAGCCTTCGATCCAGTTGCCCATTGTGTCAACTGGGCCGTTGGCCTTGAACCTGCCGTAGACGAGAGGTGAACCTTTGTCGCCCAGCGCCCTTGTTGGACGCCGCCGGCCCTGAGGCGTACGCCGTCGCCCAAGTGCGTGCCGTCCCGACCCCGCCGAGGTCGATCGCATCGGCCCCAACCACTCCCGTAGCGGCCCTCGAGGATCGGGGACGGGAAGAGCGGCGGTAGCAGTACGGCGAGCTCAGCCTGCCAGCCACGGGGTGCTCAAGAGGCCAAGCCCGGCGAACACCGATCCCGGCGCGCAGTTCCTCGGGCATGTAGCCCACCGATCACAGCACAACGGGATCCCAACGGGATTGGGGCATCGGACCACCCTGGGGTCTAGTGGCACGGACGCAGAGAGTCACAACACGCACGACCGCCAAGACTACCTATCTGACTCTCGCCGCACAAGACCGAAGTCACCCGTAGCGATTCAGGTCTCAGAGTTCACTCGAACGGCCCACGCAGGCCCACCTCAGGCCGCTAGTGTGAGGGCGCTGATCATGGTGGTCAGCCTGCTCGGAAGGGGAACCTAGATGAAGACTAGATTGGGAAAGCGTGCGGCTGCAGCAGCAGCCTTGGCGCTCGGACTGGCTGTTGGAATCGGATCGCCGGCGAGTGCAGCGGTAGCACCGTGTCCGTCGGGCTACGCATGCGGTTGGGACTCGACGTCGTACTCAGGCACCTACTTCGCGTCGGCGCTCAACAAGACCAACTGGGGCAGGCAAGGATTCGGCAACCGTGCCGAGAGTGCTGCAGCGAACGGAGCCTCGTGCCAGTTCACCCGGTTCTACAAGAGCTGGAATATCGTCACCAATGACGTCTACGGTGACTACTTCACGCTCTACTCACGCCAACTGCTCGGAAGCAACTACCAGGATCCGAATCTGTCGAACGGAGCTGGATACGACAGCGCCGGCGAAGGGTCCTACGCCAACACGCTAGAGGCACACTGGTTCACAGGCTGCTGACACAAGGGGGCCCCGAGCGAAATCTCGGGGCCCCCTCTTTCTCAGTCCGAGCGAACCGCGAGGGCTGGCTGAATGCCCATCGCACGGAAGGCGGGGTAGATCGTAGAGAGCAGCCCGACGACGGCACCGAGAGCGGGCCCAGCTATCATCCACTCGACGGCCAGAACGGGGGTCCACTGATTGACGAGGGAGACGCCGACTATGGCGAACGTAGCGACCGCCGTGCCAGTAGCACCACCGAGCATTCCAATAACGGCTCCTTCCGCCAAGAATAGACCGGCAACAAACCCCCTTCCGGCACCGATCGCTCGTCTGACGCCAATCTCTGTGGTGCGGGCGAGCACGGACACAGTCATTGCATTGGCTATCAAGAGGACCGTGAGTGCCAATAGTAGCCCGCCAATCCATCCCGCCAAGCGCCCCAGTTGCGTTGAAACACCCATCCTGACAGAGGCAGGGTCGATAACCTGTGAGGAGTGGAGTCTTCCAGGCGCGTCAGGGCGAATCGCCACTCGTACGACTTGTGCTACATGGGCACCTGCGCCAACAGAAGTGCGAACGAGCATCTGTGCGTCCGCATCACCCCCAGCGACGTCGACGGCCAAGGCATAGGGGAGTGCAACGAGGTTCGCCAACGCGTCCGAACCTGTGCAGGCAAAGCCGGCTACCGAGTACCGCGCACCGTTGATCACCACGCTGTACCCGGCCGGGTTTGCCGAAAGCGGCACCCCGAGGGCTCTCGCCGCATCTCGGCCGAGATACACGACCGACTCATCGGTGTCGAGAACCCAACTTGCGGTCTCCTCTTCATCGGGACAGGACGCCCCTAGATAGCCTGAAGTCATTCCGACCAGCGCCAGATCAGCCTCGACTCGAGCGCCTCGCACTCGCGCACTGATGTCGAACTGGCCCGTCACATCGATCCGGCGGCCGGCAGCGACGACCGACTCCAGTGCGGCTACTCGAGCATCAGCGTCCTCGGGGAACGCGAGTCCCGTAACGTCGCCACCAGCCACAGGCTCAATCGTTACCAGGTCAATCGCCGTGGCTGCGAGGTCAGCGTCGACCTGCCGGGCAGCGGTGGTCGAGAATCCGATCGCTGATACGAGACTCCCGACCGAAAGAGCCACCGCTACAATCATCAGCGACGTCCGGATTCGGCGCGCGTGCAACTCAATCGCGACGTCGCTAAGGAGATCACGCATTCTCGGGTTCCAGCCTTCCGTCGGAGAGGCGCAGAACTCGATCAGCCCACGTCGCGATTCGACCATCGTGCGTGATCACGACGACGCCGACTCCCCTGGAAGCCTGGGCGTCGAAGAGTTCAAGTATGGCATCCGCACTCTCGGGATCAAGGTTGCCGGTAGGCTCATCCGCGAGAATAAGAGCGGGTTGAGTAATGGTCGCTCTAGCGATCGCGACCCTCTGCTTCTCGCCGCCCGATAGGAGCCGGCCAAGCGAGCTCGCCCGGTGCGATAGTTGGACCCGTTCAAGTGCTTCGTTGCAGAGTCGCGCTCGGTCAACGCGAGGGACACGGTTGACCGACAGTCGGATTTCGAGGTTCTCCACAACAGTTCTGTGACCAAGCACGTGCGACTCTTGGAAAACGAATCCCATCGCGTCTGCGCGCAATCGATCTCGCTGTCGCTCGCTTAGCGCGCTCGGATCTCTTCCCATTACCTTGACGTGCCCGCTGGTCGGTGCGTCCAGGATGCCTAGCAGGTTGAGCAGAGTGGACTTACCCGAACCGGACCTACCAATCACTGCAACGCGCTCCCCGGCACGCACTTCCAAACTGACGGCCGAGAGTGCTTCGACTGGGGGCAGTGACGGGTATGTGCGACTCAGCCCTACAGCCTCGAGGAGCATGCTCATGACCCAGCGACCAGGACTTCGTCGCCCGCGGACAGCCTCTCGGAATCCACGATTGCGCTCCCGTCTACCGTGACCGATATCTCCACAGGGACGCGTGTTCGATCTTCACCGGAGGTGACGAAGACATAGTATCCCGAAGTATCCTCTCGGATGGCAACGAGCGGAACTACAGTGCCATAGACACTCGTCTCAGCATCTGATGGCCGGATCCGCACTTGCGCGCCGTCACTAAATGAAGCGGTGTCAGTGAAAGCTAGAGTCATGTCATAGCCCGCAGGCCGATCTGCGGTGCCCGGACTGAACTCGCCGACGTCTTTGACCACCAACTCCGAACTCTCGGACGAGCCGGTGCCTTCCACGGCCAGCACCTGGGATCCAACTGGGAACGAGTCAAACTGCTCCACGGTGATCCGGCTGGTTACGGTAGGGGTACCCGTACGGATGGTCGCGAGCGGTTCCTCCCCTCCCAGTATTGCACCCACGGCCGCAACATCTTGGACCTCGACTCCTTCGCTTGGGACCACCAGAACCTCTGCAGCTGGCAATGGGACGGCCGCCGCCAGTAGCGCTTCTCCGAGACCCTTCTGGGCTTTCACGATGGATTCCCTCAATGGGGATAATGCGGTTCCGGCCTCGCCCTCACCTGCAGGGGCTTCTGACGTCTCAGCGTCCGCGAAGGCTTGCCGGGCCGCCGCAAGCGACTCCGAAGCTGCGTCCACAAGCTCGGCGGACTCTGCCGCTGCGGGGGGCGGGACGAGCCCCAGGCTCTTGTAATAGTCGGCTACGCCTTGAGCCGTCTGTGCTCCATAGATCCCGTCGAGCGCCCCGTCGTAGACGCCAGCATGGGACAGCACGTCCTGTACAGCTCTAACGTCCTCTCCGATGGCGCCCGGCGTCAGATCTCTATACATGGGATACGGAAGAGGCCACGCCACGAGCGGCCGGCCGGACACGTGTGCGAGCACTTCCCCCGGGCCTAACGTCTCGCCTACAGCACGTCCCACCTCGGTGACAACCATTCGATCGGTGCTCCCGGTTGGGATCACCGGGACGCTCGTACCAAGATGGACGACCCCAGCCACCTCGACCATGGGCAAGGAGAGGCTTTGCTCGACCACTGTTGCGCTCACGTCAGGGGTTCGAGCGTTCTCAACGGCTTCCTCCCACGGTGATTGGATAGTCGAGCCCAGCGCGAAGGCGGCACCTGTCGCGACCGCGGTCCCCAAAGCCCAGATCGAGAGCCATCTCGATCGCCTTGCGGGACTCTGCACAGAAGTTTCAGCGAGATCGTTCGTCACCGGCTCTCTACCCCTTCGCGCCCGCAACTAGATCGTTCGACATCTCCAGCGCCTCGTCGATTCGATCTCTTTGAGCAACGAGTTCGTTCGCATACTCAGCAATGATCGGTGCTTGCAGTTGTGCATGCCGGTCGGCGACCCTTTGCGTGAAGTCCATCTGGGTCTTGCAGTCAACCACCTCTAGCGCAAGCCTGATCTGCCCCTCGCTGATCTGCGAGGCGTCCGCTCCGACGGGCAGCCACGGCTGCGCACTATTTGATGGGCTCAGGCCGCTCTCCTCGTAGCAATCGTATAGTTCTGACAGGATCTCCTGGATCTGAGCATCTTCCAGAACTGCAGCTTCGACAGCGGCAAGCTCGGCCATCCAGGGGCCCTGGAGGTGTAGCGCTGCGACCAGATCCTGCACCGTGGCATCAGTGGCGTTGCACTCGTCGATCACCTTCCAGTCCTGCTCACTCAAATCACCGTTGGGCGTCGCCGCGGACGTATTGTCACTTGTCCCGTTGATAATCCCGTTGGCGGCGAGATCGGCCTCGGTCATCGGCATCACAAATCCAAAGCTGTTGGCCTGCGTGGTCGTCCACGGACCGAAGTACGTCTCGGATCGGTAGACCGGGTCGCTCGCAGATTCCGGTGGCGCAAAGGTGACGCCTCTTTCTTCAGCGCAGGCTGCGACGGCGTAGGCGGTCGCGTGAGCCAGGTCCATCTCTTCAAGCTGGTCGTACTTGAGCCGGTCCGCCGGAAGGATCACGGCGCCGGTCTGCGGATCAAGCTCGGCCCGGACACTGATACCCGCAACAACGTCCTCGCTCAGCGCTGGCTCATCGACTTGCGGACTAGCACATCCCGCCACGAGCAATGCGCCAAGGATCGCTAGGTATCCCGGGGTAGTCTTGTGGCTCATATCTTCCTACCTTCCACAAATGTCGGTTGAAGTCGGCGTGGCTTCACGCCCGTGGGGAATGTTGGTCGAGGCAACTTTTGTCGCAGTCGCAAAGGACCCGGCCAGGCCGCATAGTTGCGGCGCGCTAGTGGGAGGCCAGCGGAGCTGTAGACGATAGGAGCGCTGAGCGGACAAGGTCCATTACGTCCGCGTCATTTATACCCTCGCTACGGGCGGTGGAGACAAGCTCTTTCGCGATCTCCTGGGCTCTTCCGGGTGCACGGTCCGGTACGGAGACCACTGTCCCAACACGACGACGGCTCACTACCTGACCTGCCGACTCCAGTTCACGGTACGCACGAGCGACGGTCCCCGGTGCTATCCCCAGGTCCGATGCGAGAATGCGTACGGTGGGCAATCTGTCACCCTGGTGCAGGGATCCTGCCGTCACATGTGCAGCGATTTGGGAGCGGATCTGCTCATACTGCGGAACCGAGGAAGCGATATCCACCGTGATCTTCATCTTGCCACGACTTGCTTCTCCAAGGACGACCTAGTCCGCATACGGTGCACAAGTTGCAGCAGCGAGAGCGCGGACGCGCAGAGTGCAACGCCGACCGCTGCGACCAGCAGGCCCGCGCCGATATGTTGGTTCGACAGCGGGCTCGCCGGTCCCTCTTGCGCCGCGCGTCCTACAGCCAAGTGCACCCAGCCGGCCGCGACAAGGATGCCAGCGGTTCCAAGGGCCAGAACGAACTGCGTTCCCTGCACGATGTGGGCCGCCGAGCGACGGCGTAGATGCATGTCCCACTCGCGGCTCACGCCGGGGACTGCTGGGCGGAGGGCCACGAGTCTAAGCACCGCTTCGGTGGCGATGACAACCCCGACCGTAGCGATACCCATGGGTATCCCGTAGTACCAGCCTGGGTAGGGCCCGGCGAGCCCGAGCTCGTTGCCATCGCGCACGAGGGTTCGGGGCCCATCGGCCACGAGCCCGAAGGCAAGTAGGGCTGCCAGGCTGAAACCGCCCCATATGTGCACCAGACGCCGGAGAGGCATTGGGGCCACGTCAGCGACTGACCGGCGAACCAACTCAGCGTCGCGCCGAGCACCTGTCTGCCTCGGCCAGGTCAGCTGACCTACAGCCTGGACGAGAAGGAGTGACATTGCTGCAAGGGCCGGGAGAAGCGACAGTATGCGCCCGTCACTAGGCATCACGCCGAGGAAGAATCCCCCAAAAATCCAACTGAGGATCAAGAGCAGGAGTGCGACACCGAGCACTGAGGCTAGCGTTGCATGCCGGTTGGCTCGCATGGCCGCTTGCGACGCCACCGGTGTTCGACTTGCGTCCCAGAGGAGCAGCACTAGGACACCGACGAGGACAACGACGACGGACGTCAGGTAGGCGGCCAGCTGGGGTGCGGGCAGACAACCGGCTAGGCAGATGGCTTGTCCTCGGGTCACAACACTCACCTCTCTTTGACCATGCACAATGAACAATGCCTGGGTGCCCGACCGCTCGTCAAGACCTGGCGCCGACCGGTCCCCAGCGACGGCACGGCGGTCGAAGGCGGTGTCGCCCGAGCGGACTGGGGTCCCGAGGGGTCTGCTGCACGAGTACGTGACACGGACCTTGTACGAGTACGTGACACGGACCTTTTGGGGACGTGTTCGCTGCTGGACGGGTGTTCCCGATGCCTAGGCCCCACCCTTAGGAGTGCCACGACGACGTCGTGGCGATCGCGCGCCGCGGCGCGGCCCCGAGCGCGAGGGACTTCGGCATTTCCGCCTCGTGCTTGCGCAACTGGATGCGCGCCGCGGACGTGGCCCACGGCAACCGTCCCGGACTGAGCGCCAGCTAGTCGGCCAAGCTGCGCGAGCTGCGACGCCGCAAGCGGCTGCTCGAGCAGGAGGGCGAGGTCATGCGCCGCGCAGTGGCCTACCTGCGCCAGGCGCTGGAGCGCTAGGCCAGACGGGTCACCTACGTGCGCAACGAAGACCAGTCCGGACGGTCCAGGTCATGAACAGCGCAAAGAACACCCCAGCCCCTGCCCCTACCACCCCGTTCGCCACGAAGGCCCTCGCCATCACGGGTGCCGTGACCGGTGCCGCGTCCGCCCTGCGGCCCCTGACCGCCGAGCTCGCGGGCTGGGTGCCCGAACTCGACGCCCTCATCGAAGCCATCAAAGCCCTCGGCTGATGGCGAAACACCACCCGCCCCTGGGCACTCACCACCCGGGGCCGGTGGGTTGTACCATCTGGTGGTCTATACAACGATGCTCGTTTCCTGCATTGGAAGGAGGCCCCCGTGTGCCGTCCTGGAAGTTAGCCCGGCTCCCCCGCACGCCGCCGGTGCGATGGTCACCACGGCCGCCGTCGCGGCGGGTCCACCAACGTGGCACGAAAGGAGCAGCGGTGCCGTGACCGGGCGATCGCGCGCCTCACCGCCCGCAACCCGAGGTGGCTGCGGTCTTCGGGGTGCTGACCCCGCGTACTGGCGCGAAGTGATGCGCGATGGTGACGGAGTTCTCGCCGGCACGCGGGCAAGGCGCGGCAACGAACGAGTCGAGTACCTCGCAGGCACCGATGACGTGACCACCGTCCGTCTGGGCCTCGCCGACAAGCAGCCTGAGGTGCGTGCCGGCAGCTGCTTACCCACTCGCAGAGCAGGCCCGCGTGCCCCACGACGGGATCACCACGGCGCTACGGGCGCACCTCGACGCCCCCACCCCTGTCACCAGAGCAGGAGGCGCGGTGGCGCGCGCACTACGGGACGTTGCTGGTCGTGCCAGGAGCCAGTTCCTCATGGACCGTCGGCGGCCGGTCCATGCGTGGGAGGTCGCGCACAGGCGCACCGAGCACCGCGAGTCCACGGCGTGGTGGCCGGCGAAGGCCGCGATCGGGGTCCTTGCCGGCGCGATCCCCCAGTCGCAGGTGCCGGTCGCCGCACCGGGGTGGCGCCTCGGGTGGAAGTGGCAGGCCGAGATCACCGCCGACGCTGGTGCGGTCGACGTTGCCCTCGCTTTGGACCTCGCGGCCAGGTGGAACGCCCGTGAGGCATACCCCCGGGTCCGAGCCATCCCCCGCCCCGACGGCAACGTCGTTCTCGAGCCCACCCGCGTCGCGCCCAGTGAGCCTCCGTAGTCACAGATCGTGGACCTGCGCGGGGTGACCGACGCGGCCGAAGCACGAGCGAAGTTCAAGAAGGCCGCTGAGCCTCTGCGTCGTGCCTACTTCTTAGCGGACGCCGGGTTGGTCGGGGGTGGCGAGCTCGGCCCAGGCTTTGCGACCGTCGCGACCGGCGCAGGTCGCCTCCCGGCCGTCTGCAACTTGCTCCGGTCCGGCACCATCGTGATCTTGTCGTTCCCGCTCATTAGGTGTCCCTTGCTGATCGCCGGGCGGGGGTCGCGGAAGCTGGTGCCTGCGGGGGTGGCCCTGGTGGCAGGCGTACAGGGCGTGCGTCACCCGCTGGCAGTCCGGCGTACCCGCCGCGCGCTGGTGCGATCCACTTCGTTGGCGGTGCCTGACGGTCCGGCCGCTCAGATGCTGGCATCGGTCCCCTCCTCACGCTCACTCCTAGTCTCGCCCGTCTCAGGTGTGAAGTCCACCAGCACGGCGTCCTCGCAGTTGACCCAAAGCCCACCAGGTGCGGACACCTCCGAGCCGAACGTCCCGTCGGCTTTCATCTCCTGGCCCACCTGGATGAAGAGCTGACGAGGCTCGGGGTACGTCGTCGCATGCGACTCAGGTCCGTAGAAGCCGCCGATCCACTGACCGTCCTTCGTCAAGACTCGCACCCACCCGATCGCGGTGGCCACGAACGCGAAGTCCCACGCCGTCGGAGTCGGATCGTACGTGGACCGCAGGTTCACCCACCCGTGAAGGCGCCCGCCGACCCTGTGCTCGAGTATGTGCTCAGTCCGATCGAGCGTCCGCTTACGGAACTTCTGGGCGTTCGATGAGGTGCCAACCCTGAACATGACCCACGCGACCGCCCACGGGATCACTAGCGCTGTGGCCAGGGTCATGAAGGCGATGGTTCGGACCTGCTCGGCAACTTCCGCTGGGGTCTTCTGGGAGAGGTCGACCGCCCACGGTCCGAGGAAGAAGGCGTACACCGTGGCGTAGACGGCGCTGATGGCGATGGAGCGCAGCACTCGAACCGAGACGGTGGCTTCGTCCGGCGCTGGGCCAGTCAACGCCCGCCTGGAGAGCTGGTGGACGAACCCAGGGATCACTGCGGCGAGGATCACCGCGACCTGCAGCCACGTTGTGGGGAACACCGGTCTCTTGCCCTGCTCTCACGTCGAGGGTGTTCGTACATCCAACCCTCGACGCCGCGCGAGGCCGCCCCGACACTCCGCGTCACAGGGGCCCGGTCGTGCTGTGAGGGATGGCCCCTGTCCCCGCTGGGCCCGGCACAGACCATGTAGAGGCCAACGGGTAGACCGGTAGGTAGCGGGGACGCCCATGCTCCGCAGGCCAGGAGGGCCAGATCATGTGTCGTGCCAAGGCCGCCGAGAACCGCCGATGCACCTCCCGCCACGGTGCCCGCGACCGCCGCCGCGCCATCCTGCGCCAAGCCGCGAGGGACGCCCACGGTGACGTTTCCACAGCCGCCCGCGCGCAGGTGGCAGCAACGACCACCGACCCGACCGTCATCGACGCCGCCCTCCACGACCACCGACCCGAAGTGCGTGACGCAGCCGCCAGGAACCCTCAAGCGCACGACGGTGGCGAGCCAGGGATCGACCCACCGCATGCACCCGCGCGTGCGCGCTGGCGGGCGCAGATCGCCGGGTACCGCGCACGCCTGGACCGTGACGGCGGACCCCCCGAGGCGTACTCGTACGTTGCTGCGGTGGAAGAGTTCCTCGAGGGCACCCGGCAGCGCCTGCCGCTCCCCGAACACCGCCAGCGTGCCCGCGAAGCGGGACTTGAGGCGCTCAGTGGGAAGGCCCGCCGCGACGCGGAGCGTGCGTCCGCGCACGACGATTGGGTCACCCAGAGCCTCCTAGGAAACCTCCCCGCGACCTCAACGTTCGAAGCATGGTGGGCAGAGCAGCGCGCCCTTGAGCGGAAGGAAGCCGCGCGTGCACGGGCCGCCCACCGGGACGCGGTCGCCACGGCCGCCAACCAAGCGGTGGCGCGGGACGGTGCTGGTGGCCGGTTCACCACCGCGGTGCACGCCGAGCGGGGCCGCACCTAGGTGCACGTGGGGATCATCGGGGACCCTTCGGGTGCGCACGCACGGGTAGAGGTCACACCCGGCCAGGACGCCGCTGTGCGGACCACGGCCCTGCTGCGCCAGGTCGAACAGGCGATCGGCCTGCCGGCTCGTGGTGACGGGTCAGCGGCCGACTGGGGTTCCAGGGCACAGCACGCAGCCGCTGAGCTCGCTGCCGCAGAAGCCAGTGACACCCCGGACCGTGGCGTGGTGGGGCGCCCCAGGCGATGCGCGTCGCAGCATGGCGCCACGAGCACGAGATCGCACAGCAGGCCCTGGCGAACGAGGGGCGTTCTGCCGCCTGAGCGCCCCGCAGGGGACGCCCACCGTGGGCGCGGGGATGGGTCCGCTCTTGACCGGGCGCAGGTGTCCCCGGTCGGATGGGGGCATGCAGGCACAGGACCAGCGCCAGGTGCCCGTGACACGCGCCCAGGTGTGGGCCGCGCGCGGGAAGGTCGTCGTCGCGCGCAGGTTCGGTCAGCCCGTCCCGGCATGGATCGAACGCCTCGCCGCAGTGCGCCTCCCCCACGAGCGCACGGGGCTGCGGTCAACCACCCGGCCCTGAAGGGCAAGGCCGACCTCACGGCTCAGGTGAACTCGTCAGTCGTGAAGAGCCCGGAGGCGATCTGAACCTCAGAACGGGCCTCCGCGGCGACCCGCGCAGCGATGCGCTGCTCAGTGGTGGCGTCAGACTCCTGATCGGCGTTCCGCGTGGCGCGCACGTCCGCGGCCGAGTCCCCGCCGTGCCCGCCACGGTTCTTCGCCCACACGCTCATCGCACGCATCCGGGGGACGGGGTCAGTCGTCATCAGCGCGGACGGCGTCCCACTTGAGGTCCGAGGGTGATCGCCACCGCTCATCAGGGTCGGGGGTGCGTCCTGCGGGCACGGCATCGGCGGACACCGGGTCGATCGACGTGCAGGCGCGCTGTGTCCACGAGCGCGCCTCGCCTGGCTCGGGATCGACCGTCCAGCGGGTCCGCGCCCCGACCGTCAGGAGGCCCTCACCGGTCGGCTCGGACACCACGCGGGTCAGCGGCACCCAGCAGCCGTCCCACCCACCGATGCTTCTCCCGGTCGGCCCCGGCTGCCGCAGCAGCAGCTGCCGCTCGGTGTCCACCACGTACACGACATCGGCGTCCGAGCGGACGGCCCACACCCCGTGCGCGTCCTCGAGGTTCAACTCGGTCAGGGTCATGAAGGCATGCTTCCACGGGTGGGTGACACCCGGTCACTGGTCGGCGTCGCGCGCCGGTTCGGACTCCGCGTCCTCCCGTGCGGACTCCGCGCGCCGCTCGGCCTGGAGTTCTGCGACGAGCTCAGCGCCGGCGAGCTGCGCGCGCAGCTCGTCGCGGGCCTGGTCGCGGGTCATCTACCAAGTTTGCACCGGGAGGCGTGGACCGTCGCCTCCAGGGACCGCTCCGGCCCCACCCTGCCGTCAGCGAGCGTCATACGCGGTGCGCACGTCTGCCGGAATGCGCCCGCGGTCGGGCACCTTGAATCCGTTCGCACGGCCCCATTCCCGAACAACTGCGGCGTCGCTGCTTCCCTTCGAGGTAGCTCGGCTTCGACTGCCAGCGGTCTTGCGGCCAGCGGTGATGAAGGGCTCCAGAGCGCGCAGGAAGTCGTCGCGGTGCTCGTCGGTCAGGTCGATCTCATAGTTGGTGCCCTGCCACGAGAATGCGTAGCTCTGCGCGCCCTCGGATCCGTCGATGTCGTCGGTGATGATCACACGCGTCTTCTGTGCCATGCCTAGAGGATGCCACCGCGGCCCCCGCGCGTCCTGACGTCGCTGGCCGTGGAACTACGCGGATTTGGCGGCGGCTCGGGTGTAGCGACAGGCCGGTCACTGCAACGTGTGCTGCCGTGCTGGGGGCATCGATGCAACGGTGATTGCGGGCCTGACGCAGTGCGCAGCTCACTGATGGACTGTCACGCTGGCGGCTCGCCTCCCGACCTCGATGCCCTGTGGCCTTGGTGACTGCGCTCCGGTCTGACTCACACCCCCGCAAACTGCCGGTCGTGGGTGCTCACTGATGGCTTCTCGTGAGTGCTGCAATCCGCCCATCAGGGGCGAGTCTCGTCGAAGTGCCCCTGGGGCATCTGTCACGCCCCATCGGCACGCCGGTAGGCGCCACCGCAGCGATGGCACCTCGGCACTGGCCGTGGAACTCGTGGATCGTGACCGTGCGTTCGGGTGAGCTACTAGTCGAGCTCGTCAGTGGAGGGTCGCGCGCGGCAGCGGCATTGTCACGAGCGGCGGGATGCGAGCGGGGCGGCGCCGGCGCTGATCCCAGAGCGTGAGCGCTTCGCTCAGCACGAGGGTCGGGGAACCGTACGCCTGGGCGATGTCCGTGCTGGTCGACGTGTACCGGCGGGTTGCCCCGCCTTCAGGTAACGGGGTGTCCTCAGCCTCTCGGAAGTGCAGTGTCCACATGCGGCTGTGCGCGGCGGCGCTGCCGCGCTGCCACTGATCCATGAGGGCTCGGCGGAGCCACGGATCGCGGGGTGCCATGTGCGCGGCGACGTCCGTGATCATCTGCGTCGACTGGAACCCGGTCTTGTGCCCTCTGGTGCGGAGTTCGTGTCGCACCGCGGTGATGCGGTCCGTGAGCTTGGTGTCCTGCTCCTGCAGCTCCTCGAGGAAGTCCGCTGATACGTCGTTGCTGATCGTCGGGTCGTGCAGGTATGCGCGGATGTACTTCCGTTGCATCGATGCTTCGTCCTCGACGATCAGCAGCGACCGCACCGCCCGCTCGTCCGGTGTCCCGGCGAGCACCCACAGCGCCTGGGCCGCCCCGAGCAACGCGGACCGCATCAGTGAATGGAACGCCTGCGGGCGCAGCACGCGCACGTCGTCGGCCTGCAGCAGGTCGGCACCTAGGCTCAGGTGGTCGATCGCGGAGGTGATCGCGAACCATGCGACGGTCGATGTCGGCAGCGGGGGGAACACCTGGTCGTCCGCGGCGAGGTCACTTCCTCGCTCCGGTGCCTCCGGGGTCTCCGTCAGCGACTCCCACCCGCGTACCGCTGTGACGGCCTTCTGGATCCGTGCGGTCTCTTCGTCCACTGTCGGCTGGTTCACGCGAGCACGGTAGCGGGAGCGGGTGTGCCGTCCGATGTCCGGAACCTCGGCGCCGAGCCGAAAATCGGGCACCCCTCTGGCCGCCCTGGTTCGCTCGGCGCCCCCGAGCGCGACGGTTAGGGGCCTCCGGGGGGGTTCTGGCGCGGGGTCACGATGTGCGCCTCCCCCTGCAGCGTCGCCGGTCTGTGCATCCATTGGGGGTTCGTGAGCTCTCGAGGCCGCCGCGTGCTGCGTTAGTTTCACTGGAGGCAACGAACGCAGCAGGCAGTGATACGATCGCAGCATGGCGGACATCCCCGGTGCGGTCGCGCGACTCGCAGGCTCCCAGTGGGGCCTGCTGACGACCGCGCAAGCCGCCCGCCACGGCATCACCCGCCTGCACCTGACCCGACTCGCCGCACGCGGTGTGCTCGAGCGAGTCGACCAGGGCATCTACGCCTCCGTGAGTACCCAGGATCCTCGCCGCGATCTTCGCGCAGCATGGCTGGCCCTAGCCCCCCACCTCACTGCCGAGGAGCGCCTAGCAGACCCCGCAACGACCGGGGTGGTGTCCCACACCTCGGCGGCCGAGCTCCACCATATCGGCGACCTCCTCGCCGATGTCCCTGAGGTGACCGTTCCCGCGCGCAGGCAGACGCGCCGCGCCATCCGCATCCACAAGGCCGCCCTCGACAACGCGGACATCACCGTCGCCGACGGCCTGCCCGTCACCACAGTCGAGCGCACCCTGGCCGATCTGCTGGGCGATGGGCACGATCTCAGCCACGTTGCCGACGCCCTCGCCGGTGCCCTGCGGAGCGGGTCGGTCGACCTCGCGACGCTCGCCCGTCACCTTGAGCCACTGACCAACCGGCTGGGTGTCAACGATGGCGACAGCGCCGTCCAACGACTGCTAGAGGTCGCTGAGCTGGACACGGCCTCCCTCCTGCGCAGCCCCGCGGCCAAAGAACTCCTCGCCGCCGGGCAGATCAGCGCCATCACCGAGCTGGCCCACGTCGGGCTGCGCGTTGGCGACCTCGTCAACCCGGTCGACGACGTCGTGGCCCAGATCGCGCGCAACGCGGCCGCGGCCATCAAGATCGACCCGCTGCATGAGACCACCCAACTGATCCAAGGCATCCTCGACGCGCAGGCAGCACCCCTGCGGGACACCCTGCAGGGCCTGACGCTCTCGCCCGCGCTGCAGGGGGTCATTCGCAACCTCAACCAGCCGTACGTCCAGGAAGCGTTGCGTGCCGCGAACTCCTGGCAGGCCCGCGAGGCCCGCAGGTTGATGAACTCTCCCGCTTGGCAAGCCGCCCGACGCGATGCCGAGCAAGCCGCCGAGACGATGGGCACCGACCAGTGAGCGACCAGGACGGCTACGCCACGCCCACCGCACTGTGGGCGGCCGCAGGCGACAAGGCCAAGGCCGTCGCCCGTGAGCGGAAGGTGGGCGGCCAGGGGGTCGTCCGGCAGTTCGTGTACTCCCGACTTCTCGCGCGTGTGTTCGCCACCCCAGACGCCCCATGGGTCCTCAAGGGCGGCACCGCGAGCCTGATGCGCATCCCAGATGCTCGAACGACGAACGATGTGGACCTGCTCGCCCAGGCGGACGACCTCGAAGCTGCTGTTGTCGAGCTACGGCGCGCACTCGAGGTCGACCTCGGTGACCACTTCCACTTCCGGGTCACAGGCACGGAACCGAACGTGGGCGGTGAAGGTCAGCCACACGTGCGCGGGGTGCGCGTGAAGGTGCAGGCGTACTGCGGGACGCGCGCCGCGAACCCTCTGTTCGGCATCGACATCGTCACCGGGTCGCTCATGACCGCCGAGCCGGACGAGATCGTCGATGGGGCACTGGAGGTGCGTGGGATTGACCCGCCGCGGGTGCGGGTCTACCCGGTCGTGGACCACATAGCCGACAAGCTCTGCGCGACGATGACCCAGTACCGCACGGCGGATTCCGGCCGCACGAAGGACCTGGTGGACCTGGTCGTCTTCGCGTGCAAGGAGCAGGTCGACGGGTCCGCGTTGACCCTGGCGATCCACGCCGAGTGGGGACACCGAAACCTGCCTGGCACCGCACGGTTCGCCCCGCCGTCCTCGTGGGCAGCGATCTACCCGGCCCTGGCACGCAAGACCCCCGCCTGCGAGGTGACGAGCTGGGCAGGGGCGACCTCGATCGTCACAGACCTACTCGACCCGGCGCTCAATCGCGCCGCCGCCGGACAGGTCTGGTCCCCGACGCTACGAGTCTGGAGCCCAGGCCCTGCCGCGCCCTCCGAGTAGGGCTCGCCGAGTCCCCGTGCGCACGGGGCGTGCGTGCGACACAGGCCCGCGTGCGCGCAGGTCCCGCGTATCGATGTATCGGTGCAACGGTGGACGACTGACTCACTGCAGGCTCACTTCGCCTGTAGGCCCACTGATGGACTGCCGGCTCAACTCGCCGCGTCCCTGCCGCATGGCCTTGCGAGCCTGGTGACGAGTTCGTAGCCCTCCTCCGTTGAGGCGTGACCTTTCGACTCACGCACCCACCACCAGCACCTCCCGCCGACCCACGCTGCCGCCGCCCGCGTCACTTCCCGACCCACGGACCCACCGCCCGCGCGTCCTACCGAGCCACCGCCTGCGCGACTCGGTGTTCGCCCGAACCCCCGGCCTCCCGAGGTACCCACTAGTGCTAGGCGGTGTACTCGCGCGGCGCCAGGATGACAAGCTCCTCGATCCAAGCGTTGACCCACGCCACGGCATCGCCCAAGGCGAGAACGCCAAGCCCCTCTGCGGCGTCGTCGTACCGAACGCTCCACCCGTCAGACGCGACGACCTGCGGCGGCCACGCGTGCGAGCCCCGGTACGCGAACAGGCGCACGCACGTCTCTGCAACCTTCCGCTGGTCGGCGTGCGGGCGCATCAACTGAAGGTCGACGAGATCGTGCGCGCGGGCGCTTCCCGGCTCTGAGCAGGCGTGAATCTTCTGGCTGATCTGGTGATGGAGAGGCAGCACCCGCACAGGCGCCGGAGCTGGCAGGTCAAGCTCAGCGAACAGGTCGCGGACCTCGTCGGAGAGTTCGAGCTCGTCCGGCTCGCGAGTTGTGGCTTCCAGCTCGTCGTGCCCTAGTTCGAGGTCGACCGTCATGAACGGCTTCCCCATGTACGAGAGCTTGACCGCGATCGGCTGCATCACGTACGCGGCACCGACCCGGTCAAGGAGGTCACCGGGGGCGCGCTGCTCCCCGGGGATGCACCGACCGGTGAAGCCGCCCCAGCCTGTCGTGAGGTTCGCGGTGAAGTCGGCGATGAACCGCTCCCGGTCACCGCGGAAGGCCGCATCGAGGTCCGGGGTGTCCCGCGTGAGGCGCTCACCGAACCGGAGCTTGAGGCCCGTGCCGCCCTTCACTGCCGCGTCAGGGAGCACCTGCGCCACGACGACGTTCCCCACGAGCGACTGCGTGCGCTTCACCGTCGTGCCGTGCGCGCGGGCTGCGGCCGCCACAGCGCTCTGCAACGCCTTCACGGTTCGTGGAGCCGCAGCCCCTGCGTCAGCGGTCATCCGGCGTTCACGGTGAGCATCACGACCTGGTCCCTCTCTGCAGGGCTGATCATCCCGCGTGCCGCTGCGGTCTTGGCGGCTTCAACGACACGCTCCGGCAGGAGGGCGTGCGCTGCAGCAACGGAGCGGAGCGCCGCGGCGAGGGACATCGCGGGGATGCCGTCGACGTCGTCACGGTCGGCGTCCGCGACCGAGCGGATCACCATCTTGATGGTCGACGGAAGTTGCTTCCGTGCGGGCGTCTTGGTGGCGACCTTGATTTGACGCAGGTTCACCTGCCCGAGGTTGTGCGCGGCGAGGACGGCCTCGTCCGCCAGGACCGCGTCGGGGCCGGCGATGGCGACCGCTTCGGCGTACTCGTCGAGGGGACCGGCTGGGACCTCGGTCGACCGGTAGACGCCGTGCCCGACGCGCTCGAGGGCGCCGCGGCTCGCGAGCTTGCGAACCTCGACGGCAGGCACGCCTGCGGCTTCGGCGTCGCGGACGGTCACGATGCCATGGTTGGACCACGCGAGCTCGCGCAGCGTCTGCCTGTACGTCATGGCCGCCTCCTCTCCGAGCAAAACCGTACCACTTTCGGTACGGTTTTGCAGCAGACGCTCTGTGCCGCGTCGACCTGGCCATGTGGCCAAAGGGCCCGCCACCGCCACTAGTGAGCGCATCTCGTCGAAGTGCCCGTAGGGGGGATCTGTCACGCCTCATCGGGGGCTGGGGCCGCCCCACTGGTACGCCGGCAGGCGCCACCCGACGGCCTCATGGGCGCCGGTCAGCCCTCGTGCGACGCGAGCCGGTCGTAGTACTCCCACGGCAGGAGCACGGCGGCGGGGGTGCCGTCGCGGGTGATGATCAGCCGGAGGTTGTCGCGTTCGACGGCTTCGAGGAGCTCGTCGAATCTCTCCTGGAGCTCGTGGATCGTGACCGTGGCCGTGCGCTGGGGTGGGCTGGTGGCGGGTGGCGGGTTCATGACCGTGGGGTCCTCGCTGCGGTGGGGGTGGGCTTGGCGGACAGCCCGCTGCAGCGCCTGCTCGAGCCCTCGCCTCAGGGCTTGCAGTGCGGCTTCGGTGCTGACCTCGGTGGCGCCGACCGCGAAGCTGATCGCGTCGTCGACGGCGAGCTCGACGACCGACGGCCGGCTGGTGCGCACCGGTTCAGGCAGGCGCAGGCCGAAGGTGAACAGGTCGGCCACCAGCGCGGGTGGCAGCGCGGTGGGGTGGGGGTCTCCGGCGCTGTGCAGGGTGACGCCACCACCGGCGCTGGGGAAGGTCACGGTGGTGGCCGCTGCGCGGTCCTGCTCCATGGACCGACCATAGAGGGCGCCTGAGGCCCTGGTGTCGAGTCGAGATTCGGGCGTCCCGCCGCGTGGTTCGAGCCCGGTCGTGGAACGGCCGGCATCGCGCGCTTGCGGGGGTTCTGGCGCGTGGTCGCGACGCGCGCCTCGGGCACGAGACACCTGTTGAAACCTAACCTTCTCGTGAGTGCTGCTATCCGCCCATCGTGGGGCTGTCGGTGGCCAGTGGGTGCGGTGAGTCCCGGGCAGCGTTCTTGGTTGTCATCGTCAGTCCCACGGTGGGCGCGTCGCCGATGTGCCAGTGGGGGCTGTCACGCCTCATCGGGGTGGGGGCTCCGGCCCACCGGTACGCCGCCAAGCGCCACCGCGGCGATCGCGGCGTCCTCCCGCTGGGCTAGTCAGCGAGCGGGCGGGCAATCGTCGTCCACACTGGCCGCCGGACTGCCAGCACCGTCTGCCCCTTGTGCTGCTTGAACTCGATCGTGAAACGCCCCCCGCAGCCTTCGCATCGACCGCCCAAACTGATTACGTGGCGGCGGCCGGTCTCCGGGATCGGCAGATCGACCTCATCACCGGTCAGCACGCGGCCGGCAGAGTCCACATGGACGGGAACGACCGGGCCATCTTCCCGTGGGCGCCCCGCGACGTATACGTCCTCGATGTGCACGTAGCTGTCCGCGCAGAGAGGGCACTGCAGGTAGTCGGAGTCGGCGAGCAGAAACGGCTGGGACATCAGGCACCTCCATCAGGGCCTCCGGCACCCGCCGGAGGGGCACCTCCGACGGTACGCCCTCGCAGGGTGTCGTGTCCGGAGGTCGGCCTGAGAGCCCGTCTGGACCGTCCCTCGTCGACGCCACTGTCGGCGATCACGCCCCCGCAGGTCCGCATGACGATGCGTGCTGCGACCCCGTCAGACCCCAAGGATGCCCGGAACAGCGCCCGGAGAGCCTGGTCCTCGTCCAACTCTTGGTCACTCGAGGGTTCGCTCATGCGCCCCACCCTGGGCGCTGGGGTCGACGACGCGGAAGCGGGTTGGGACATCTGTGGACAGCGCCGCGCCGACGTGGGCGCGGCATCGGAGAACTAGCTTCCAGGACGTGGCTCAACCACTGCCGCTCAACGAGGTCCGGTCCCGAGCGGCGAAGTTCGCCATCGACTGGGTCTGACTCGGGCACGGGGGCTAGCGGTGCTGTCGCTCACGCCATGCCGTCTGGCCTTCCTGGGCCCTCTCCGCAGAGGGTCACGCGGGCGGTCCACCGCGTGCGGGACCGGTCGGCAGGGACACGGCGGCGGAGGAAGTGGTGGGGCTGAGTGCCGGAGTTGGTGGGGAACAGACGCGATCACTCACCGACATACTGGTCCGATGAAGGTGCGGCCGCTTCCGACGGTGACTGGCGAGCGCGCCGAGGCGGTTCTTCGCGAGGCAGCGAACACCTTCGAGAACATGCGCGGCTCGTCTCACGACCCGTTCGAGCTCTACAACGGCTACCTGCGGAGGGCCGCCGAGCAGCTCAAGGTGCTCTCGTACGTGCTGCCAGCCGTCGACCTTGATCGGCTCATCACCACCCCGCGCTACTGGATGCTGCACGGCATCGACCCGGCCGGGAAGGGGCCGGTCCTGGCGACGCTGCTCGATCTCGAGCTCGACGAGAAGATCCGAGCTCTTGAGGAGGCAGCCCGTTCCCTCGCTGATGACCGGTACCAGTTCAGTCATGCCGAGACCATCGTGGTGCCAGACACGAACGTGCTCTTGCACCATGCCTGCTCGGTGGGCAACATCCAATGGGCGCGCCTTGCGCCTCCCGGCGCACGACGGGTGATGGTCGCGGTTCCGCTCGTAGTCATCGACGAACTCGACAACGCCAAGCGCCGGTCAGAGAAGAACGCGACGGGAACGGAGACGGTCCGCACACGCGCGCGCCGGACCTTGTCCGCCCTCGAAGACTTCTTCCGTGACTCCCTGACGCACACGATGGAAGGTTCGCGGCCCGTTACGGAGTTCGTCCTCGTCCTCGGCGACCCCGAGAGGCCACGTCTGCTTGACGCGGACTACGAGATCATCGACACCGCTCGAGCGATCTCCGATCTCTCGACAACGAAGACTGTCATCGCGACCGCCGATGCCGGGATGCGGCTCCGTGCGCGCGCGGCGGGGGTCGAGGCCGTGGAGCCACCTGACTACGAGAGCCCGCCACCGACAGCAGCCCCCGAACTCAGGGGAGCGCAGAGTGCAACGGAGCAGCCGTAACCCCTGGCGGCGCGCCCGCCGACCGGGCGCGCACCCGCTCAGCCTGCGCCTTCGGGTTAATACGCCATCCCAGGACCGCATTTCGCACTACAAGCCACGACCGCTCCGCTACGTTGCCAGTAGTGGCGCATGGACACCGGACCGGGGGAAGCAATGGTCGAGCGAAAGTACGTTCCGATCCTGAAGGGCAAGATGGGCGAGCTAAACGCCCTCGGCAGGATGGGACCCGACGAACTGGCCGGTGCCCGCCCGTTGGTGGAGGTGATCGGCGGCCCAACGGCTGACGAGAAGCCCCGCGAGGAGGTCATCGCTGCCGCGGTGAAGCGGATCGCGAACGCGTGGCCCGCCGGCCGCCCGCCCCTCGCTCTAGACGCCGCCGACCTCGAACCAGAGGAGGCCGACTCGGACGAAGCCCACCCGGGTCAGGACGCGCCGGCCGTCCGCAGGATTATCGACCATCTGCAGCAGGGCGGCGTCAGTGCCGCCCCCGTCGTGCGTCTAGCTGACCCGCCGGAGAACTTCGAAGCCTTGCGGGAAAGTTGCTCGCGAGACGGTCACGGCGCGCTCATCAGGGTGACACCGAACGACCTTGACGACTCGGTCCTTCCCCTTGACCGTCTGATCGAGGCCCGCGTGCAGGACCTCGGCATCAACTCGCCAGCCCTCGTCGACGTCGTTCTCGACTTCGGCGCGGTGGGGGACGAGAACGCTGTCGCCATCGCATCACGCCTCGGGCGGTTCCTCGTAAGTGACCTGACGCGGCAGCCGTGGCGAACAGTCGCGGTTGCCGCGGGGGCGTTCCCATCGGATCTCTCAGGTGTGCAGGCGAACACGTTCGGCGTGCTTGCCAGACTCGACAAGGCTCTCTGGCAAAACCTCAACCGGCTCGATGTTGGGAGGCCCCTCGACTTCGCGGACTACGCAGTCGCCCATCCGCTCCTACCTGTCGGCGGCGCGTTCGCAGCCCCACCCCAGCTCCGGTACACGGTGGATGACGCATGGCTCGTGATGAAGGGGCGACGGCAGGATCGCCGCGGGCATGCGCAGTTCTTTGACATTTGCCGTGCGCTCGTGGAGCGCGAGGGGGCGGCCTTTCGCCCTGACCTGTCGTGGGGCGACGACTACATCTGGGCTGCCGCGCAGTCGGTGGACTCGCCTGTTGCTCGGCCGGGGAACGCGACTACCTGGCGGTCGATCGCGACATCGCACCATCTGGCATGGGTAGTGCGCTCGCTTCGCGAGCGGGACGAGCCCTGAGGTGGTCTCGGACAGTGCAGGAGAGTTCTTCGAGCGTGAGGTGTTCGACCAGCAGGTCCCACAGATCCCAGCGTGTCAGTCTCGAGGTTCGCTCACGGATACCTCGGTTCTGGACAACGGCGGCGGCTTCGTCGCGCCAGAGGAGTTGTGCGAGAGCCAGTGGATCAACGGACGAGTTGCGACGGGCGGGGCGCACGTCCTCCAGGGTGGCGTGGCTGCCCGACTCGCGCGCGACGATGACACCCCACCACTCAGGTACATGAGACGCGAGGGTCTGAGACCATCGCTCCTCGATCACGATCGTGACGTAGTCCAGGCACCGCTCGTAGACCTCGCGCTGTCGCGGGAGTCGAGTAAGCCTGTCGCGGGCGGACTTGATCTCGAAGCCGCTCAACGCGCCGTTGACCACCCCGACATCGACCCGCGCCTCTCCGAGGCAGAGGGACAGCTCCGGCCACACCCGCGTGTCCGGATCGTGCGCGTGATCGGCTGCGAGCTGCTGCAGGAGCGCGTGCCTGATCTCCCCGTCGCGCATGCTGGCAGTCTAGGCACCGTCGGAAGGTTCGCATGACCGGGGAACCTGATGTGTTGGCTCGCGCCATCGCGGTTGCCGCCCTCGCGTTGACGGTGCTGCAGATGGTGCTCGCTTCCAGGCGAGGACTGTGGACGCGCAGGGCCGCGAACGTCGGTGACCTCCGCCGCACCCTCGAAGAGCTTCGCTCGGTGCTCGACTCCGCCCGGGACACGCGCGGAGCTGGCAACCTCTGGACGCAGACGATGGACGCGCACATGTTCAGTCTGCGCGAGCAAGTGGCGGAGGTTCCGGATCGCAAGCTGAGCCGCTTGGCCCGACGCCTTCACGACGAGGTCGTCGCGATCCGGGGCATGGCAACGCCAACCAACGAGGACCTGCTCGATCGGGGAGTCTCGTTGAATGTCGAGCAGCAACGCTTGCTCGAACGCGCCCGCGCCGACGTCGGGGCGTCCCTGACACGAGTGAGCGTCTGCATCCGGATGGGTGGACGCCAAGGCTGACGTAAAGACCGCGCATGGAGAGTTGGTTCGGCCTCAGCCTCCTGGGGCCGACTGCGCCGGAGCCGGCTCCTCGTCGATGCCAAAGCGCTCGAACGTCCAAGAGCGAAGCCTGTTGATCCAGCCCTCGATGGCCTTCGCGCCAAGGTCCGGAGCATCGGGAAGGAGCAGCCCAAGCTCGAAGAAGAGCATCAACGACATCGCCTGCACCTCGGCGACGTTGCGGTCGTCGTCCGCGATGAGCCCCTTGATGCCCTGGTCGCCGACTCTCCTGGTGATCGAGTCAATCAAGGCGCCTGGCGCCGCGTGCGTCTCCTCGGACCACGCCGTGAACAGTAGCTCGTACTGGTTCAACCGCAGCGGCTGATCGGAAGCCTCCGCAAGGGCACGCGCTGTCTTGCCCGACCAACTCTGTGCCCAGGCGATCTTGCCGTTGCCCTTCACAGTGCGGAACTCTCCGACGGCGCCGCTCGCGAGGAACCCGACCAAGCGCTGTCGGTGATCGTCATCTACTGGCCGGCCTGTGGCAGCGTCGTACTCGATCCGCGCTAGAGCGGCGCGCGCCGCCTGCAGGAGGCCGAAGTTCGCGAAGCGGAGCGCAGCCTCGTTGCGGTCGCTCGCGCGGTTCAGTTCCTCAGCGGCGAGCACAAGCTCGTACAGTTGCCGCGCTGGCGCTGTCGCGATCTCCCAGTGGCCGTCCGCGGTAAGCAGTCGAACCGCCTTGAGCGCGTTCACGCCCCGGACAAACAGCGCGATGTCGAACTGGTGGGTCTCGGAGGCCATCGTTCGGACCGCGGCGAGGGCGATGTCTGCGGCGCGTGTGACCTCGTCGACCACGGCGAACGATACGCGCAAGCGGGTTGATGGACCCGGGACGATCGAGAAGCCGTGGGTTGCACCCGGTCCTGGCCGACGCGAGTTCTTCTTCTTCCTGCGGCTCATCGACATCCCACCAATCGGTGCCAGTGCGGCCCACGCTGGTCGCTGGCAGCTCACTTCAAGTGCCGCGATGCGACCCCCAACGACGACGCGGACTTGCAGACGATCGTCCCATGGTCCAGTCGCCGCGTCTCACCTCTTGGTGCTCAGCCAAGATTCGAGCATCCCGCCTACCTCGTTTCGGCCTGCTCCGGGTCCGCTGGCTCAGTGGAACTCCCGAAACCCGCGTCGCGGAACGCGGGCCTTCGGACGCCAGTAGGGGTGCCCTGGTTCGCTCAGGGCGCTAACGAGACCGCCGCTGGGGCAGCTGTCTGGGGTTCCTGGGGTGGTCGCGCGCGGGTTCACGATCCGCTTCTCCGGCGGAGGACACCCGTTGAAATGTCGCTTCCCGCAGGTGTCGTATCGCCGGGTGTTGTCGGTCCTGCCGGCTAACGTCGACCTTGATCGGAGCAGCGCCGCGCGGCTCCCGAAGGGAGAGCAGCCGATGACTTCCGAGGTGACTATCCTCGACAAGCTGCCCGCTGACGACGTCGAGCTCGTCGAGAGCCTGCCCGTCCTGACGGACCGGCAGAAGGAGCTCATCACCGAGGCGCTCGAGCGGCGGGTCGCGTCCGGCACGTTCAAGTCGTACTCGTCGTCGTGGCGTACGTGGGTGGCGTGGTGTGCGGACCCGACCCAGCACCCTGACGGGCAGCCGCACGTCCCGCTGCCGGCGCACCCGCTGTCGGTCAGTGCGTGGGTGTCCGAACGCGCCGACGATGGCCTGTCCGTCTCGACCCTGACGAAGGACCTCGCGGCGATCCGGTTCTTCCACGAGCAGGTCGACCTCGACGACCCCACCTCTAACCGCGGCGTGCGGATGGTCATGGCCGGGTTGCGGCGTCGCGCCGTCGAGGAAGCCAAGCCGACGAAGAAGGCACACGCGATCACGACGAACGAGGTCCGCCGAATCGTCGCCAAGGAACGCATCGACCGCCGCACCCTGCGCGGCAAGCGCGACGTCGCGATCATCCTGCTCGGCTTCGCGGCCGCGCTGCGACGGTCCGAGCTCGCCGACCTCCACGTGAACGACGTCGAGTTCAAGGGCTCCGATGCGCTCATCACTCTTCGCAAGAGCAAGGGGCAGCGGACAGCCAAGACCAAGAAGGTGATCGTCGGGATCACCGCCGGCCACGACCCGCAGACCGACCCCGTGCTCGCGCTGCGCCGGTGGATCAAGGCCGCCGGCATCTCCGGTGAGGACTTCCTCTTCCAGCGGATCGCGCCCGGCGCGAACTGGGTCACGATCCCGACCGGGGTCGACAAGGAGGGACGCCCACGGGTCAACCGGATGACCGGTCAGGCGATCGCCGAGATCCTCATCGCCCGCGCCACCACAGCGGGCCTCGATGGCATCGGCATCACCGGGCACTCACTGCGTCGCGGTCACGCCACAGCCGCGGGCGAAGCTGGTGTCGACCCGGTGCGCCTCGCGCGCACCACCCGGCACAAGAATCTGGAGACCTTGGCCGAGTACATCGAGCCCACCGCGGTGCTCGGTGACACCACAGCAAGGGAGCTCGGGCTGTGAGAAAGCTCCCGCCCACCGGGGGATCGACCTCACCTAGTAGACGCGGCCGGAGCAGAGGCCACTGAGAACGTCCAAACCACGTAGGCCCCCTGAGGCCCGTCACCACCACGGTGGCGGGCATGGAGGCGTCGACCTAGGTGACGTCAGGGACCGGTGTCCTCGGACAGCCACGTCAGGGACCGGTCGGCCTCCTCGACGCTCATCAGCGGTTCATCCCGCTCTGGTGCTCGCTGCGGACGGGCTGCTTCGCCCGCAGAAGGGGTGGCCTCGCGCCGGGCGTCCTCGGCCTTCCACGCCGCAAGCACCTGGGCGCGCTCGGAATCGCCCAGCAGGCCGGCGAAGGGCGAGTTCTGCCGCAGGTCGCGCCCCCGCTCGCCCGGGTCTGTGAGGGCCAGGAGCAGATCCTCGAGCGGGCCGTCGAGGAGTTCCTCCCAGGCGTCGAAGTCGCGGTGCGGGCCGTGGGCCTCGTGGACCCGACGCATACGCTCGAGGTTCCGTCGCGCGAGCTCCCGCGCCGCAGCTGGATCAGCCGCCACCTTGCCCGCCACGGCCACGTTCAGCACAAGGCTCCGACGCTGATCGCGGGTCCACCCGGCCGTGGTCGGCAGCGCGCCACGCACGACCGCGAGAGCCTCGGCGGCGTCCGGTTCGGCGTTCAGGTCCTCGTCGCGCAGCGCGGCGGCGTCCGCGCGCGCTTGGTCGAGCCAGAGTTCCTGCGGGTGCCTGACTCGTGCGGGCGTTCCTGGTGGCGCCGCGGGGCGCGGCACGACCTCGCCGGTCTCCGAGAGGCCGGCGTAACCGCCGCGCGCTGGTGCAATCCACCTGCGGTGTTCGGGGCGCGCGTCGCTCACTCCGGCACCTCCTGCCTCGTCTGTCGGCGGTCTGCGTCCATTGTCGCCGTGGGGAGTCCCGTGCCGGAAGTGCCTGCAAGGCTCAGGGGGTCGGCCATCCCGGTGTCACTGGGTCGATCCGTCCAGAGGCGAGGTCAGCCCACGCCTGGTCGAAGGTCGAGGGGTCTGGGTACCCGGACCCGTTCACATCCTCGCCGAGAAGGTCGACCATCGCGTCCCACGACAGCTGGTGACCGGGCGCGTCCAGGAGTGCGCGCGTCAGAGTGAGCAGCGCATCGAACCAGTCACGCACGAGGGCGATCGCGACTGCCTCGGCGGCGTTCGGGTCCGCGCCCGGCGCGAGGGACGCCCAATCGACAGGCTCACCTGAGGCTGTCATGACCCACCGGTACTCGTGAGCGTCGTCCAGAAGCGCCTCCACGAGCTCGCCCGCGGCCGCCGATCCCGCCAGGCGCTCCACCGCGTTCTCCGACCCACGAACGCCCGCGCCCAGCGTGAGCGGCTGGGGGGACGACTGCGTGTTCTCCACGGTGACACCCATGCCACCCATGCCGAGCGCAGCTCGCACGAGCACCCGGCCTGCTTCCCACGCCGTGTTGATCACGTGGTCCGGCACGGTGTCCGGGTCGGCGGGGTCGTAGCCGGGCAGGTGTGGCTTGAGGTGCTGGAGGGCGAGGGCACGGTTCGAGATCACGCCGGGTCCCATCGGCAGGCTGGCGTGACGTTGTAGTGGAACACCGGGTTCTCGAGGGTCAGCTGGGACCGCCTCCGTCGCGCGCCTGCCGCTCGGTGTAGGCCCGCGCGGCCAGTGCCTGGGTGAGCAGGATTTCGGGTGGCGTGTTCGGGTCGCCAGCTACATAGGTCGTGGCGGTGTCGAAGTTGAAGTGCTCGAACTGGCGCTCGATGTCTCCGTGACTAGCGGGGGTTGCTCGGCGCGCTGGCAGTGCCCCGACCGCGCTGAGAAGGTCCCGTACCACTTGCGTGAGGTCATCGGCTTGGACGCGGAGTGCGTCCTCGCCTTGTGCGGGGTGGTCCTCGACCTCGAGGAGGACGCGCTGCGCTCCGCGGATGGCGTCGGGCCCGCGCACCGTGAGGCGGACGAGTGGCCCGTCGGCGGGGGCATCGACGGTGCCGTCGCCCCGGCCGACGCGACCGGTCTTGGTGTTCACCGTGATGACGGCGGCGTCCTTGCCGGCCGCGACGACCTCGATGAGCTCTTCCGGAAGGGCGGCCTTGACCGCAGCGTGCACCGCGGCGAGGGCAGGGTCCGCGACGTGGTCGACGTCGAGGATGACCAGCGCGCCCCGGTCGGGGGTCGGGGAGATGAGCCGCACGGTCGTCGCTCCCGCGTGCGCTGCTGCTTCGGTGATCGCTGGGAGGTGTCTAAGGACGGTGTCGCGCCACTCGGTGGGGTCCATCTGCTCATGGTGCCACCACCCGGTGACGGGTATAAGTGCAGGTCAGGCGGCACGCTAGCGTGCTAGCGGTACTGCTGTGGAGCGTCTCGGAGGGAGTAGCGTCCTTCGCTGTGGGGGACCGAATGGGCGTCGCAGGCCCGATGACCTGCGTCGAGCTGGTCGCCGCCCTGACCGTCGAACTCGAGCGTGACCCGGTCGACGCGGACTGGGCTCTCCGGCTCGTGGGCATGACCGTGGACGGCCTGCGTGACATCGCCCACCAGGGGGACACGGCATCTTGGGGGCTATTTGCCGCCGCTCCGGGCCTCGAGCGCCTACCGGTTACGTGGGCGACCTTGGTCGCGGGTGTCATCGGGCACCACGCGCGCATCTGGACTGGTGACGCACCGCCCTGGTGCGACATTGCACCACTCCCCACCCCGTGGGCGCCATGGCGTCCTGGCCGGGTCCCGCGCCGCCCCATCAAGGGCCTGCGTGACCTCAACGTCCTCCTCGACGCCAGCTGGTTCGAGACGGTCTGACGGGCAGGCGCGGTCAGCCCTGGGCCGACGGCCGGAAGCTCTCGGCCGCCTTCGTGACCGGGTCCACGGCCGGGCCATCCGGGTACGCCTCCAGGTACGCCGCCCGCGCGGACGCAGTGAGGCTCGCGGTGTCGTGGGCGCACACATCGCCTGGTCGTGGGTCACACATGCGAGGGCCTTTCCGGGCGTTGACCTGTGGGTTCACTTGACAGTACGTGCTGGGGCCCACGGGCGTGGGCGTCCCCGAAGGTCGCGGCCAAGTCCGCGAGGTCGGACTCAGCGCCGTGCGCGCGCATGACGGGCGCACCTCGTCGGAGCAGGCTTCGCTGCGTCACCGGAAGACGGTCCGGGCCGCGGCCTTCACAGGGCCAGCACTGGACGAGCTGCAGCAGTTGCGCGCTAGCCAGCTCGGCGGGGATCCCGCACTCAGGTGGCTCACCCGTCCGGGCTACCCACGGTCTCAGCGCGTGAGACTCGGGCGCGGCACAATGCAGCAGCGACCATCAGGCCGTTAGCCACCTCGTTAGCCAAACGTTAGCCATCCGCTACCGAGTGACGCCGGTCACGGTATAGACAGGACAAACAGTCCTAGGCAACCTCTGTCGCCTCTGACCTGCACATTCATCCCGGTGCGGAGGGCAAGGGATTCGAACCCTTGAGCACGGGGTCACCGCACTAACGGTTTTCAAGACCGTCGCTTTCGGCCGCTCAGCCAGCCCTCCCGGACCCGGCCCTCGCGGACCGCGCCCCGCCGTCCGAGGACGGCGCGCCCATTGTGCCAGGCGCGAGCGTCAGACCTCCCACCAGGGAGGACCTCGGGCCCCTCGGCAGAGCCGTCAGGCGTCCCACCAGCCGGCGGCCCGCCCGGGCGAGACCACCTCGAGCCCGTAGATGGCCGCGACCCGGGCGAAGAGCGGGTCGTAGGTCGCGACGCGGTCGATCTCGGGGTGCGCGACGGCGACCCCGAGCTCCATCGCACGGAAGGGGCTCAGCACCGAGGCGGCCATGGCGGCGGCTTCGAGGGACTGGTCGAAGAAGCGCACCACCTCGATGGTGGTGGCGACCTCGTGGGCCTTGGCCCGGGCGACGGCGTCGAGCCCGTCGGCGGCCCGGCTCAGGTCGGTGAGCCCCACGGGGGAGGTCACCAGATCGGCGGCGTGCTCGTGGGACCACCGCATCCACGAGGCCGACTCGGGCCCCGGGACCAACGACCGGCTCAGGGCCGTGCCGTCGGCGTAGATCAACATCAGGGTCCGTCCTGCTCAGGCGCGCGCTCGGGGTCGGTCACGAGCCTAGTCAGGAGACGACGACGGCGGTGCGGGCGTCACCTCCGCACCGCCGTCGTCAGACCGGGTCAGCCGCGCAGGCGCTCCATGGCGAGCTGCACGAGCGAGATCAGCGTCTGCTTGGTCGCGGCCCGCGACCGCGCGTCGGTGTACATGACCGGCACGTGAGGCGGGATCGAGAGGGCCTCGCGGATGTCGTCCAGCTGGTGCCGGGCGACGCCGTCGAAGCAGTTGACCGCGACGACGAACGGGATGCCGCGGCTCTCGAAGTAGTCCACCGCCGGGAAGCACTGGTCGAGCCGCTCGGTGTCGACCAGCACCACGGCGCCGATCGCGCCACGCACCAGGTCGTCCCACATGAAGAGGAAGCGGTCCTGGCCCGGGGTGCCGAACAGGTAGAGCCACAGCGACCCGGGCAGGGCGATGCGACCGAAGTCCATGGCGACCGTGGTGGTCGTCTTGCGGTCGGTGACGCCACCGGCGTCGTCGACCCCGACCGAGTGCTCGGTCATGGCGGCTTCGGTGTTGAGCGGCTCGATGTCAGAGATCGAGCCGATGAAGGTCGTCTTGCCGACGGCGAAGCCGCCGGCGACGACGATCTTGACGACGGTGGGGGCGGCACCCGCGCTGACCGGTCTGCGGTCGGCCACGGCGGCGTCAGAGGGCTGATATGCCATTGAGAACACTCTCCAGCACGCTCAGGGACAGAGCGGGGGACTGGCCGGTGTGGACACTGACCGGCGTGGACGTGTGGACACGGAGGTGCTGGGACTCAGCGAGATCCATGACCAGGACGCGGACGACACCGAGGGGCAGCCGCAGCATGGCGGACAGCTCGGCGACGGACACGAAGGTGTGGGCTGCGTGCTGGATGATCGCGCGCTTCTCCGGGGGGAGCCCGTTGCTGGCCGCCCCGGGAAGCACCTCGACGAGGGCCTCGAGCGGCAGGTCGGAGTTGGCCGCGCGCACACGACCCCCCGTGACCGCGTAGGGGCGGACGGTCCGTGCCTCGTACTCGACGCCGTCGTCGGGCCCCGGGTCGGCGTGCCGCCCCGGGGTCCCGAAGGTCTCCTCGATGTTGGTCATCGACGGATCACCCGACCGAGGCTCGGACCGCGCCGTCGACCGGGAGGTTGCCCCGCATCTCGGTGACGAGCTGCGGGGTGAGGGTGGTCTCGGTGCGCGAGACCAGCATGGCCATCTCGTACCCGATGAGCCCGACGTCGCAGCTCGACTCGGCGACGACGGCGAGCACCGAGCCGTTGGAGACGCTCATGAGGAAGACGAAGAGCTCGTCCATCTCGATGATCGCCTGACGGACGTCACCGGCGTGCAGCTGACGGGCCGCCCCACGGGTGAGGCTCGACATACCGGCGACGATGGCGGCCATCTGGTCGCCGCTGGTGCGGTCCAGGTTCTCCGACATCGCCATGAGAAGACCGTCGGCAGACACCACGAGCGTGTGCCGGGTACCAGGGACGGTCCTCACGAAGTTGTCCAGGAGCCAGCCGAAGTTGGCTGCCTCTGAGCTGATCTCTGTCACGCTTCCTCCTCGAGGTTGCCGACTGCTTCAGACATGCGGCGGCTGGGTGTGCACGCGGTCACCATGAGGTGCTCCGCTGGGTCAGATCGGCGCCGGGCACGGTCACGGGGTTGCCGTGACCGTCGGCCGAGCCGTCGTCTCCACCGACGGAGCGGGTGCCGCCGTCGGAGCTCTGGGGGGTGGTCTCGTCGGCGGCCTGACGGCCCCGCGAGGTTCCGGACTGGAAGCTCGAGAGCAGCGACCGCACCTGGTTGGCGTCACGGTCGGCCCGCGGGCCCGACTTGGAGGTCTCGATGGCCGGGGCCGCCGGGATGGTGCCCGGGGTACGGCGCACGAGGGCAGAACCACCCTCGGCCGGGACCGCCTTGGGCCGGTACGCCGACAGCTGGCTGAGCTCGGCGAGGGCCTGCTGGGCGATGTCGGCCCGCTGGGCCAGCATCGACGTCGCGTCGTCGTCGAAGGCCCGACCGGTGGACGGCTCGGGGGTGAAGCTCGTCTGGGGCGAGAACCCGCGCGGGGCCGTGGCCGGGTGCGGGACCTCACCCGTGGTCGCCGAGGCCGAGGCTCCCGGACGCGCGGGCGGTGGCGTCCAGCCCTGCGGGGCCG
>NZ_JALPKN010000400.1 GCF_023630195.1 Actinotalea sp. C106
GGGGCACGGGCCTGTCGCGTGAGCAGCTCCACGAGCTGGCCGCCGAGCTCGGCTCGGACGTGCCCTTCGCGCTGCTGGGCCAGACCGCCGTCGGGCGCGGCCGGGGGGACCTGCTGACCCCGGCCCTGAGCCGCGGGGAGTACCACTGGGCCCTGGGCCTGCGCACCTCGGGCCTGTCCACCCCGCAGGTCTACGGTGCCTTCGACGAGCTCATCGGCGGCAGCGAGGAGGACCCCGAGCCGGACCGCGCACTGCTGCAGGCCCTGAGCGCAGGGGACCCCGTGGCCCTGGGCCAGGCCCTCACGAACGACCTCCAGGACGCGGCCCTCGAGCTCGCCCCCCAGCTCGCCGAGACCCTGGCCGTCGCCGAGGACGCCGGGGCGCTGGGCGTGGTGGTGAGCGGCTCGGGACCGACGGTCGCAGCCCTGGCCCGCTCGGCCCAGCACTCCCTCGCGATCGCAGCCGCCATGACCGCCTCGGGCGTGGCGGACGGCGTCCGGACCGTCGCCGGGCCCGTGCCGGGCGCGCGGCTGGTCACCCGGACCGCGGCACGCGAGCCTCTGAGCCAGGACGAGCGCTGATGGCCCACCTGCTCGGGGCCGACACCATCTCCCTCACGGTCGGCACCCGCACCCTCCTCGACGGGGTGAGCCTCGGGGTGGACGACGGCCAGCGGATCGGCGTCGTCGGGCCCAACGGAGCGGGCAAGTCGACCGTGCTGCGCCTCCTCGCCCGCCGGCAGGACCCCGACGCGGGCCGGGTCACCCACGCCGGCAGCCTGCGGGTCGGGCTGCTGGACCAGCGCGACGAGCTCCCGGCCGGGAGCACGGTGCGTGACGTGGTCCACGGGCAGGACGCCGAGCACACCTGGGCCGGGGACGCCGGCATCCGCCAGGTGCACGCCGGGCTCCTGTCCGACCTCGACCTCGAGGCCGACGTCGAGACCCTCTCGGGGGGCCAGCGCCGCCGGGTCGCCCTCGCGGCCCTGCTCGTCGGCGACCACGACGTCCTCATGCTCGACGAGCCCACCAACCACCTCGACGTCGAGGGGGTCGCCTGGCTCGCCGAGCACCTCAGTGCGCGCTTCGGCGCCGACGGCCGGGGCGGCTCGCGGGCCGAGGCCCGGGGGGCATTGGTGGTCGTGACCCACGACCGCTGGTTCCTTGACGCCGTCTGCACGCGCCTGTGGGAGGTCACCGGCAGCCAGTCCGGCGACGCCGTCGGCGGCACGGTCCACGCCTACGAGGGGGGCTACGCGGCCTACGTGCTGGCCCGGGCCGAGCGTGAGCGGGCCGGTGCGGTCTCGGCCACCAAGCGGGACAACCTGCTGCGCAAGGAGCTCGCCTGGCTGCGCCGCGGCGCTCCCGCCCGGACGAGCAAGCCCAAGTTCCGGCTCGACGCGGCAGCCACCCTGATCGCCGACGAGCCCGCCCCGCGTGACCCGCTCGAGCTGACCCGGCTCGCCACGGCCCGCCAGGGCAGGGACGTGCTCGACGTCGAGGAGGTCTCGGTCGCCTTCCCCGCCGCCGACGGCGGACGCACCGTCCTGCTCGAGGAGGTCACCTGGCGTCTGGGCCCGGGGGACCGGTACGGCCTGGTCGGGGTCAACGGAGCGGGCAAGACGACGTTGCTGCGGCTCCTGGCCGGGACCACGACCCCCGACACGGGCCGGGTGCGCCGCGGCAAGACCGCCGTGGTCGCGACCCTCTCGCAGGACGTCTCCGAGCTCGACGAGCTCGCGCACCTGCGGGTCGTCGAGGTGGTCGAGGCCGAGCGGCGCACCGTGGCGGTGGGCGGCAAGGAGCTCACGGCCGCCCAGCTGGTCGAGCGTCTCGGCTTCACCCGCGAGCGGTCGCAGACCCTGGTGCGGGACCTGTCGGGTGGCGAGCGGCGGCGACTCCAGCTGCTGCGCCTGCTCGTGGGGGAGCCCAACGTGCTGCTCCTGGACGAGCCCACCAACGACCTCGACACCGACACCCTCGCCGCCCTCGAGGACCTGCTCGACGGCTGGCCAGGCACCCTCGTCGTCGTCTCGCACGACAGGTACCTGCTCGAGCGGGTCTGCGACCGTCAGGTGGCCCTGCTGGGGGACGGCCTGCTGCGGGACCTGCCGGGCGGGGTCGAGCAGTACCTCGAGCTGCGCCGCGGGGCCCCCGGCCGAGGGGCCTCGAACGCGGCCCTGGGCACCGCCGGGACGGCCGAGAGCAGCGACCTGGCCGAGGACGTCGCGGCCAGGTCGCGGCCGGGGACCG
>NZ_JALPKN010000401.1 GCF_023630195.1 Actinotalea sp. C106
CGCGGCGTCCTCGCCGTTCCTGCGCAGCCTGGACCTCGGCTCCCGCCTCGAGGTCCAGGCCGACGAGCACGTGGCCGCGATCGGCGCCGCGCTGGCGGCGGCCCGCGCCGGGGTGCCGGAGGTGGTGGGCTGATGGAGGTCGTGATCTGCGACTCCCACGCGTCCCAGGCCAGGCTCGCGGCCGACGCCGTCGAGCGGCTCGTGCGCGACCGCGCCACGCAGGACCGCGACGTCGTCCTGGGCCTGGCGACAGGTTCGAGCCCGCTCGCGGTGTACGACGAGCTCGCCCGTCGCCACACCGAGGAGGGACTCAGCCTCGCCCACGCACGGGCCTTCCTGCTCGACGAGTACGTGGGTCTGCCCGCCGACCACCCCGAGCGGTACCGGGCGGTGATCGACCGCGAGCTGGTGCGCCGGGTCGACCTCGACCCCGCGGCGGTGCACGGCCCCGACGGCGCCGCCGAGGACCTCACCGCGGCCTGCGCGGACTACGAGGCGGCCATCGCCGCAGCAGGGGGCGTCGACCTCCAGCTCCTGGGGATCGGGACAGACGGGCACGTGGCCTTCAACGAGCCCGGATCCTCGCTCGGCTCGCGCACCCGGCTCAAGACCCTCACCTCGCAGACCCGCCAGGACAACGCCCGCTTCTTCGGCGGGCGCCCCGAGGCCGTCCCGCCGCACGTCCTGACCCAGGGGCTCGGGACGATCCTCGAGGCCAGGCACCTGGTGCTGCTCGCCCAGGGCACAGCCAAGGGCGAGGCGGTCCGCGAGCTCGTCGAGGGGGCCGTGAGCGCCCGCTGGCCGGCGACCGTGCTGCAGCACCACCCGCACCTGACGGTCCTGCTGGACGAGGACGCCGCAGGCCGGCTCGAGCTCGCCGACCACTACCGCGAGGCGTGGGCCACCAAGCCCGCGTGGCAGGGACTCTGACCCACCCCGGCCTTTGCCCTATCTGCGCACCTCGTCCCGTTACGGGTCACCCGTTCGGCTGTCGTTCCCCTGCTCGGCTGGCCAAAAGGTGTGATCACTGTCACGGTCACGTAGGGACGGCGCCCCTGTCGACGATGACGGCCTTCGGCGCCCACGGGGGGCCACCACTGACGCAGGGAGCATCATGCAACGCCCACAACGCCTCATCACCACCGCCTCGGCGGCAGCCCTCCTGAGCCTCGGGGTGGTCGCAGCGCCGACCGCTGTCGCTGCGCCCGGCGACCCGGCCTGCACCGCCGCGCAGGCCGCCTTCGACGCCGAGCTCGCCGACGGGGTCGATGAGGCCGCTGTCACGGCCCTCGTCGACGCCCTCCTGGCGTTCTTCGACGCCGCCGAGGACCTCGACGAGGTCCTCGCGGAGAACGCGGCCTACGTCGCACCCTTCGAGGCAGCGCTCGCGGCGGCCGAGCAGGACCGCGCAGCAGCCGCGGCCGACCTGACCCAGGCCCGCGCGGACCTCGACACCGCCTCCGCAGAGCTCGATGCCGCCTTGGGCGCGGTCGCCACCGCCACCGCCGCTGCCGTCACCGCGGCGGCGGACGACCCCACCGTCAGTGCCGCCCAGTCCGACTACGACGCCGCGGTGGCCGCCTACGACGCCGCGGTCGACATCCGCACCCAGGCCGCGACCGATGCAGCTGCCGCCGCGGCCGCGGTGATCGCCGCCGACGAGGCCGTCTCCCTGGCCCAGACGAACCTGGATCAGGCCCAGGCCCTGGCCGACGCGACAGATGCCGGCCTCTTGCTCGTCGAAAGGGACGAGGCGCAGGCAGAGGTGACCACCGCGACCAACGTCCTCGCCGCCGCGGAGCAAGATCTCCAGGACGCCATCGACGCCGACGACGCTCCAGCCATCGCGGCAGCTCAGGCAGCGGTCGAGGCGGCCGATGGGGAGCTCGCTCTGGCACAGGCCGAGCTCACGGCGGCGCAGGCGGCCTACCAGGCAGCGCTCGACGCCGACGCGGCCGTCCCGGTCGCCGCGCAGGCCTTGTCCGACGCCCAGGACGACGCCGACGACGCAGCGCTCGCCGCGTCCGATGCGAACGACGACCTGACCGCGGCGGAGGCTGCCGTCACGAGCACCGCAGCGACGGTCACTGCTACCGCGCTCGACCTCGAGGATGCGGTGGCAGCCTTCGTCGCGGCCGACGCCGGAGTCGTCGCCGCCGTCGCGGACGCCGCTGCGGCCGAGGACGAGGTCGAGACCGCGACCGCCGAGGTCACCGCTGCCGAGGCCGACGTCGCTGCGGCGCAG
>NZ_JALPKN010000402.1 GCF_023630195.1 Actinotalea sp. C106
GCCCGACCGTCCCGCGCCGGAGGACCCCTTCGCCGCGGCCACCGGCTCCGGGGCGGGGGCGGGGGGCTCGATCTCGGTCGGGTCGGGCTGCTGGAGGAGCTCGGCGAGCTCGTCGGCCGTCACGACCTGGTCGGCCACGGCCCGGTAGGCGCTCGCCGCCGGACCCGCCGTGATGATGGTGACCCGGCGGTCCTCGGCGCGGCAGCGCAGGGCCAGGGGCGTGAAGTCGGCGTCCGCCGAGAGGATCACGAACTCGTCGTAACGGGTCTGGGCGCTCAGGGCGTCCACCGCGTCGAGGACCAGGTTGATGTCGGCGCTGCTCTTGCCCTGCTGGGTCAGCGACGGGCAGTCCACGACGCTGAACCCCGCCCGCGTGAAGTTGGGCCGGAACTGGGAGAACGCCGAGGGGTTGAGGTAGCACGAGCGCACCAGGAACCGTCGGGAGAACTCCCCGTCCGCGTCGCTGCCCGTCTCGAGGGCCGCGAGCCAGTGCGCGGGGGAGCTCGCGAAGGCCTCGGCGGCCTGCGGGTCGAGGCGCTGCAGCCCGATGTAGACGTTGTCGAAGTCGACGAACAGCGCGCAGCGCAGCCGTCGGCTGGTCTCGGTCGTGTCGATGGTGGTCACGGGCCCATCCTCCTCGCTGAGGTGGGGCCGTCCAGCGCGGGACGCGCCGCACGGGCCCCACGTCCTGCGAGAACGGTCGCGGACCGAGGTCCCAGGCGCTCGGACAGATCCTTGGTTACCTTCGGATGAACACCAGGAGGTGTCCCGATGAGCACTGACGAGGACGTCGTCGTCCCGCTCTCCGCCGAGCAGGCGTGGGAGCTGCTGGGCCGGGCCGGGGTGGGGCGCCTGGCCTTCCACCTCGCGGACGAGGTGCACATCGCCCCGGTCAACCACGTGCTGCACGGAAGCCGGATCGTCTTCAGCACCCGCGCGGGCAGCAAGCTCCTGGGCGTCGAGATGAACCGTGACGTGGCCTTCGAGGTCGACGAGGTCGACCAGACCCACGCGCGCAGCGTGGTCGTCCGCGGGGTCGCGCACCACCTGCGGGACCGGGAGGCGGCGGCTGCCGAAGGGCTCGGCCTACGGTCGTGGGTGCCGACCGAGAAGGACGAGTACGTCGCGATCGACGTGACCGAGATCTCCGGGCGGGCCTTCCGCCTCGAGCGTGGCCCCGGGGAGGGCGACGTCACCTGACCTAGGCTCGGCCCATGGACTGCGAGGTGCTGGTCGTGGGGGCGGGCATGGCGGGCCTCGAGTGCGCGCGGACCCTGGCGCGGGCCGGGGTCGACGTCCGCCTGGTCGAGGCCGGGGACGCGCCGGGCGGGCGCGTCCGCAGCGACCGCGTCGACGGCTTCACGGTCGACCGCGGTTTCCAGCTCCTCAACCCTGCCTACCCGGCCGTCCGCGACCGGGTCGACCTCGAGGACCTCGACCTGAGGCCCTTCCTGCCCGGGGTGCTGGTCCGCGACGACACCGGCCTGAGACTGCTCGCCGACCCGCGGCGCGCCCCCGGCCTGCTCCCCCGCACCCTGACGAGCGGGCTCCTCCGGCCCGTCGAGCTGCTGGCCCTGGCCCGTTGGGTCGCGCCCGCGATGGGTCCCGTGCGCGGGCTCCTCTCCCGCGGTGACCGCACCCTCACCGACTCCCTCGACCACGCCGGGGTCCACGGCCCGTTGCGCCGGGGCGTGCTCGAGCCGTTCCTGGCCGGTGTGCTCGCCGAGGCAGACGGCACGACGTCGGCCCGGCTCACCAGGCTGCTGGTGCGCGCCTTCCTGCTGGGGACCCCGGGGGTGCCTGCCGCGGGCATGGGCGCCCTGCCCGCCCAGCTCGCACGCGACGTGCCAGACCTGCGCCTGGGGACCGCCGTCGAGAGCATCGAGCGGGTACCCCACGGGCGCCGCACCCGGACCACCGCAGGACCGGTCACGGCCCGGGCGGTCGTCGTCGCGACCGATCCGGCGACCGCCCAGCACCTGACCGGTCTGCCGACACCGCCCATGAAGGGCCTCGTCACCCACTGGTACGCGACCGACGAGGCCCCCGCGGTCGAGCCCGCCGTGGTCGTGGACGCCCGGCGACGCGGGCCCGTGGTCAACGCCGCGGTGATGAGCCTGGTCGCACCCGAGTACGCCCCACCGGGCCAGCACCTCGTCGAGGCGACGTGCCTGCTGGCCCCCACGACCCCGGACGAGCGCGCCGTGCGCCAGCACGCGGCCGCGATGCTCGGGGTCGACGGGTC
>NZ_JALPKN010000403.1 GCF_023630195.1 Actinotalea sp. C106
CGGGTGGCGAGGCGCCGGGCCTGGTCCCACCCCTGGGCGATCAACCCGGTCGCCCCCTCGGGCGGCTCGGCGCAGTCACCCACCGCGAAGATCCGGGCGTCCGAGGTCGAGCCGGCCGTGTCGACCAGCACCCCGCGGTCGGTCGCCAGGCCAGCAGCCCCCGCGAGTCCGGTCTCAGGGACGGTGCCCGCGGTGAGGACGAGCAGCCCGGCCGGGAGGACGTCGCCGTTCGCGATCCGCACGCCGGTGACGCGACCGTCGCGGACGACGACCTCCTCGGCCCGCGTCCCGGTGCGTTGGTCGACGCCGAGGCGCCTCAAGGTCTGGCCGACGGCGGCAGCGGCGGCGGCGTCGAGCTGACGGTCCATCAGGTGGTCGCCACCGTGCACGACGGTGACCTCGAGACCACGGCGCGCGAGCCCGCACGCCGCCTCGAGCCCCAGGACCCCTCCGCCGAGCACCACGGCCCGGGGGCCGTTGACCGTCGCGGCGACGATCTCGCGGGCGTCGTCCAAGGACCGCAGGGCGTGCACCCCGGCAGGCAGGCAAGGGTGCTGCTCGCCCCCGAGAGCAGCGCCTCCTAGCCCAGGCACGGCGGGCACCCTGGCCCTGGCACCGGTGGCCAGCACGAGCAGGTCGTAGGGCACCGCTCCCTGGTCGGTCACCACGTGCCGTCGTCGACGATCGACGCTGAGCGCTTCGCGCCCACGGTGCACCTGGACCCCGGGGAGGGGCGGGCTCGGCAGGGTCAGGGAGGCGACGTCGACCTTGCCCGCGACGACCTCGCTGAGCAGGACCCGGTTGTAGGGCTCGTACTCCTCGGCGCCGAGCACGGTGACGGTGAGGTCGGCGGCGGCCGGGAGGCGACGGTGCAGGTCCTCGACGAAGCGCGACCCGACCATCCCGTGGCCCACGACCACGACCCGGGTCACCGAGCGCCCCCCGCGGCACGAACGTCGACGGCGCAGACCTTGAACTCGGGCATCCCCGAGATGGGGTCGACGGCGTCGGAGGTGACGCGGTTGGCGCTGCCCTCGCCGGGCCAGTGGAAGGGCATGAAGACCGCGTCGGGGCGTGCGGTGGCCGTCACGTGGGCGACGGCGACGGCCGTGCCCCGGCTGGAGGTGACCTCGACCATCTCGCCGTCGGCCACACCGATCCGGTCGGCGAGGAGCGGGTGCAGCTCCGCGAAGGGCTCGGGCTGGGCTGCGGCGAGGGTCGGGACCCGACGGGTCTGCGCCCCGGACTGGTAGTGCTGCAGGACCCGGCCGGTGATGAGGTAGACGGGGGCGTCGGCCCGTAGGTCGTCGGCGGGGCCGTGGTGGTCCACGGGCACCATCCGGGCCCGGCCGTCCGCGGTCGGGAAGGTGTCGAGGAACAACCGGGGCGTGCCCGGGTGGGGCACCGCCCCCTCGGGCACGGCCGGGCAGGGCCAGTGCAGGCCGGTGCTCGGGTCCTGGGCCTCTGCCTCGTCGAGCCGGGCGTGGCTCAGGCCGCTGTAGTCCGCCGGGCCACCCGCGCTGGCGCGGGCGAGCTCGTCGAAGACCTCGTGCGGCGCGGTCGGGAACCCGCGGTGCACGCCGAGGCGGGCGGCGAGGTCGTGCAGCAGCTCGAGCTCGGAGCGCACGCCGGGTGGCGGGTCCAGCGCCCGACGGCGTCGCAGCACCCGGCCCTCGAGGGAGGTCATCGTGCCCTCCTCCTCGGCCCACTGGGTCACCGGCAGCACGACGTGGGCCAGGTGGGTGGTCTCCGAGGGCACCAGGTCGCAGACCACCAGGAGCTCGAGGCCGGCGAGACGGTCACGCACGCGGTCGGCGTCCGGGGCCGAGACCACGAGGTTGCTGCCGTGCACCAGCAGGGCACGGGGCCCCTCGGGGGTGCCGCACCGACGCAGCAGCTCGATCGCAGGCACCCCCGGTCCGGGCAGGCTCGCTGGGTCCACGTCCCACACCGCCGCGACGTGCTCGCGTGCCGCGGGGTCGTCGATGCGCCGGTAGCCGGGCAGCTGGTCCGCCTTCTGACCGTGCTCGCGGCCGCCCTGACCGTTGCCCTGCCCGGTGACGGCGCCGTACCCGCTGCCCTGCCGCCCGGGCAGGCCCAGGGCGAGGGACAGGTTGATCGCGGCGCTCACCGTCGCCGTCCCCTGGCTGCTCTGCTCGACCCCTCGACCGGTGAGCACGTACGCGCCCGAGCCGCCCCGGCCCGGTGCTGCGGCGGCGAGCCGGCGGG
>NZ_JALPKN010000404.1 GCF_023630195.1 Actinotalea sp. C106
GTCGCGACCGCTGCCCTCGGCGCTGCCGACCCCGAGGCAGCCCTCGCGGCCCTCGACGCCTTCACCCTCGCCGTCGGCCGGCCGGTGCGGCCCATGCTCGCCTCCTCGGCCACAGACGTCGAGCAGGCGATGGCCGGCCTGCCCGAGGGGCCGGCCGTGGTGGACGCCAAGCTCGACGGGATCCGCATCCAGGTGCACCGCGACGGCGACGCGGTGCAGGTCTTCACACGCAGCCTCGACGACATCACGGCCCGCGTGCCCGAGATCGTCGCGGTCGTCCGTGGGCTGCCCGTCCGCTCCGTGGTGCTCGACGGCGAGGCCCTCGCCCTCGACGACCAGGGCCGACCCCGCCCCTTCCAGGAGACCGCCGCCCGCAGCGCGACCCGCGACGCCGAGCTCGCGGCCGCCACGGACCTGCGGCCCTTCTTCTTCGACCTGCTGCACCTGGACGGCGAGGACCTGCTCGACCGACCTCTGCTCGAGCGGCTCGAGGCCCTGGACCGCGTCGCCCCCGAGCACCTGGTCGAGCGGGTCATCACCGAGGCACCGGACCTCGCACAGTCAGCCTTCGAGGCTTGGGTGGCCGCGGGCCAGGAGGGCGCCGTGGTCAAGGACGGGGCCGCCCCCTACGAGGCCGGACGACGGGGAGGCGCCTGGGTCAAGGTCAAGCCTCGGCACACCCTCGACCTCGTGGTGCTCGCGGTCGAACGCGGGTCAGGCCGCCGCCAGGGCATGCTCTCGAACATCCACCTGGGTGCCCGTGACTCCGCGGGCGGCTTCGTCATGCTGGGCAAGACCTTCAAGGGCATGACCGACGAGACCCTCGCCTGGCAGACCGCGCGCTTCCGCGAGCTCGAGGTCTCCGACGACGGCTGGGTCGTCACGGTGCGGCCCGAGCAGGTCGTGGAGGTCGCGATCGACGGCGTCCAACGATCCAGCCGGTACCCCGGCGGTCTTGCCCTGCGCTTCGCCCGCGTGCTGCGGTACCGCGAGGACAAGACCGCCGAGGCGGCAGACACGATCGAGACGGTCCGGAGACTCAGCCCCGGCTGACGGGTCCCGGCTGGCTCCCGCCGGTGCTCGCGGCTGCCTCGTGCTCGACGTGCGGGTGGCGACGCTCGAGCTTGGCCCCCTCGACGTCGACGTCGGGCAGGATCCGGTCGAGCCAGCGCGGCAGCCACCAGGCCTTGTCCCCCGCGAGGTGCATGAGTGCCGGGATCAGCAGCATGCGGACCACGAACGCGTCGACCAGCACGCCGAAGGCCAGCGCGAACCCGATCGGTCGGATCATCGCGCTGTGGGCGAAGATGAACCCGCCGAAGACCGAGATCATGATGATCGCCGCGGCGGTGACCACCGCGCGACCGGCCCGGAAGCCCTGGGCGACCGCGAGCCGTGCCGGGGCGCCGTGGGCGTAGGCCTCGCGCATGCCCGTCCCGAGGAAGAGCATGTAGTCCATCGCGAGCCCGAACAGGATGCCCACCAGGATCGTCGGCAGGAAGTTCAGCACCGGCCCCGGGGACTCGACCCCGAAGACCCCGCTCAACCAGCCCCACTGGTAGATCGCCACGACCCCGCCGAGGGCCGCGAAGAAGGACAGGATGAACCCGAGGGTCGCGATGACCGGCACGTAGACCGACCGGAACACGAGCACCAGGATGACCATCGACAGGCCCACGACCACCGCGAGGTAGGTCGGCAGGGCGTCGGCGAGGGCCGCCGAGACGTCGATGCTGCCGCTGGCGGCCCCCGCGATGCCGAAGGTCGCGTCCCCGTCGACGACGGTCAGCTCGCGCAGGTCCGTCACGAGCTGCTCGGTCGACTCGCTCGTGGGCCCCTCGGCGGGGATCACCTGGAAGGCGACGAGCCGCCCGTCCTGAGAGGCACCGACCGGAGCCACGGCGACGACGTCGTCCTGGCTGAAGAGCTGCTGGGCGATGGCCACCTGGGTCCCGAGGTCCTCCCCGGCGCCGTCAGCCACCTCGGCCACGGCGAGCAGGGTGCCGTTCTGACCGTCGCCGAACTTCTCGGTGACGGTCTCGTAGGCCTGGTACTGGGTCGAGTCGGCAGGCTCCGAGGAGCCGTCCGGCAGGCCGAGCCGCAGGTCGAGGGCCGGCAGCGCGATGACGACGAGGGCCGCGGCGCCGAGCACGACGCGGGCGACCGCGCTCGTGGTGGACATCGGGCGCGCCGCGGCCACCGGCGAAGTCGGATCG
>NZ_JALPKN010000405.1 GCF_023630195.1 Actinotalea sp. C106
GCCGATCCTCACCGACCGGCGGCTCGCGGCGGCCCTCACGGCCGTGGTCGCCCGTTCGGCCGTGCCGACCTCGGTGCGGGTGGACCTGCCCGAGGGTCGGCGCCCGGCCGCCGCGACCGAGGGCGCCGCGTACTACGTGGTCACCGAGGCGCTCACCAACGTCGCCAAGCACGCGTCGGCCTCCACCGCGGCGGTGACCGTGTCGGTGCTGGAGGGCCACGAGGAGTCGAGCGGGGCCCAGGGCGAGCCCGGGAGCCTCCAGGTCGCGGTCGAGGACGACGGCGCCGGTGGCGCGATGCTCAGCAAGGGCCACGGACTGGCGGGCCTGGCAGACCGGGTCGAGGGGCTCGGCGGAAGGTTCTCGGTGCACAGCCCCGACGGCGGCCCGACGCGCGTCGTCGCCCTCCTGCCCTGGACCTGACTGGCCGGACCGCACCGGCCAGGGCCCAGGTGCACCACACTGACGCCATGCGGATCGTGCTGGCCGAGGACTCGGTGCTGCTGCGCGAGGGCCTCGTCCGGCTCCTCGAGGAGGCCGGTCACACGGTCGTGGCCGCCGTCGGCGACGCCGACGCGGTGCTGCCGGCCGTCCTCGCGCACCGCCCGGACCTGGCCGTGGTCGACGTCCGCATGCCGCCGACCTTCACCGACGACGGGCTCCGGGCCGCCGTGGCGATCCGCTGGGAGGTGCCCGGCACGGGCGTCCTGGTGCTCTCGCAGTACGTCGAGGAGTCCTACGCCCGTGACCTGCTCGCCACGCCGTCGGGCGGGGACGGCGGGGGCGGTGCCGGCGGGGTCGGGTACCTGCTCAAGGACCGGGTCCAGGACCTGGACGCCCTGTCGGACGCGGTGGAGCGGGTCGCGGCCGGTGGTTCGGTGCTCGACCCCGAGGTCGTCGCCCAGCTGCTGGTGCCCCGGCAGGCCGCCGACCCCCTCGCGGCGCTCACCCCGCGGGAGCGCGAGGTGCTCGGGCTCATGGCCGAGGGTCGGTCGAACACCGCGATCGCGCGGCGGCTCGTCGTGACCGAGGGCGCCGTCGAGAAGCACATCAGCAACCTGTTCATGAAGCTGGACCTGCCGTCCTCCTCCGCGGACCACCGTCGTGTGCTCGCGGTGCTGACCTGGCTCGACGGGTCCCCCGGGTGACCCGGAAGTCCTCTACGGTTGCCCCCGTGGACCGCTCACCGACGACCACCGGGGCTGATGTCGCGCCCCGGTCCCTGGGCGAACCGTCGGAGCTGGTGGTCGCCGCTCCGGACCCGGACGAGCACGGCTGGGCGCGCGAGCCCGTCGGCCCTGACCAGGTCCGCAACGACGCCGCGGTCGCCGGTGCCCTGCTGGTCGGGGCCCTGCTGAGCATGGTCCTGCAGCGCACCACCGGGTTCTACGAGGAGCCCGCCGAGGGCTGGGTCGCGCTGCTGTGCCTGGCCGCCGCGACGCTCCCCCTCGCCCTGCGCCGCCGCTATCCGAGCGTGGTGGCCGTGGTGATCACGGTGGCCTTCATGGTGACCGCGGAGCTGCTCGTCCCCGAGACGCTGTTCATCAACATCACGCTGTTCATGGCCCTGTACACGGTGGGGGCGTGGGAGCCGGACCGCGCGCGGGCCACCTGGGTGCGCCTGGGCATCGTCGTGGTGATGTTCGCGTGGCTGATCATCTCGCTCTTCCGCAGCGCCACCGACCCCGACGCGATGCCCGACCTGTCCCGCGCCGGCGTGTTCTCCCCGCTGGTGGCCTTCATGCTCATCCAGCTGCTCACCAACATCCTGTACTTCGCGGGCGCCTACTGGTTCGGCGACCACGCGTGGACCGCGGCCCGGGAGCGTGCCCGCACGGCCTACCGCGGGCGGCTGCTGCAGATCGAGCGCCAGGTGGTCGAGCGGCAGGCCGTGAGCCTCGAGCGGCTGCGCCTGGCCCGCGAGCTGCACGACGCCGTCGCGCACCACGTGTCGATGATGGGGGTGCAGGCGGCGGCGGCCCGCACGCTGCTGGGCACCGACGTCGACCGTGCGGCGCGAGCCCTGGAGCAGGTCGAGGACTCAGCCCGGCAGGGCATCGAGGAGCTGCACGGCGTGCTGGGCATGCTGCGCGAGACCGTGAGTGAGACGGGCGGCGTGCCCGGCGGTGAGCGGTGGGACGGGACGGGCGTCGACCTGGCGGCCCGCGACGGCAGGCACGGGCCCGACGGCGTCGGCTCGCTGAGC
>NZ_JALPKN010000406.1 GCF_023630195.1 Actinotalea sp. C106
GCCCCGTGAGCGGGAGGACGCCGTCGACCCCGCGCGGGAGCGCGAGCACGCGGCCCAGGAACGCACCGCGGCCCTGCTGGACGGCCTGAACACCGAGCAGCGCGAGGCCGTGCTCCACGAGGGCTCGCCGCTGCTGATCGTCGCGGGCGCCGGATCGGGCAAGACGCGGGTGCTCACGCACCGGATCGCCCACCAGCTCGCGGGCCACCGGGTGCGGCCCCCGGAGGTCCTGGCGATCACCTTCACGAACAAGGCCGCCGCCGAGATGCGCGAGCGGGTCGAGGCGCTGGTCGGCCCGGCGGCCCGCGCGATGTGGGTGTCGACCTTCCACTCGGCGTGCGTGCGGATCCTGCGGCGCGAGGCCTCGACCCTGGGCCTGCGCTCCTCCTTCTCGATCTACGACTCCGCCGACTCCCAGCGCCTGCTGACCCTCGTGGCGCGGGAGCTGAACCTGGACCCGAAGAAGTACCCCGCCAAGGCGCTCTCCTCGAAGATCTCCAACCTCAAGGACGAGCTGGTCGACGCCGAGACCTACGCCTCCACCTCGGGGGCCGCCTCGGGGGCGGCCAACGAGTTCGACGAGACCCTCGCCGCCGTCTACACGCGCTACCAGGCGCGGCTGCGCCAGGCCCACGCCCTGGACTTCGACGACCTCATCATGACGACGGTCAACCTGCTGCAGGCCTTCCCCGCCGTGGCCGAGCACTACCGACGACGTTTCCGTCAGATCCTCGTCGACGAGTACCAGGACACGAACCACGCCCAGTACGTCCTGGTCCGCGAGCTCGCCGGCTGGCACGGCGAGGAGCAGGGGGGCGACGGTCGTGCCATCCCGCCCGCCGAGCTCACCGTGGTGGGCGACGCGGACCAGTCGATCTACGCCTTCCGTGGCGCGACCATCCGCAACATCCTCGAGTTCGAGGCCGACTACCCGCAGGCCCGGACGATCCTGCTCGAGCAGAACTACCGCTCGACCCAGACGATCCTCTCGGCGGCCAACGCGATGATCTCGCGGAACCCGGACCGTCGACCCAAGCGGCTCTGGACCGACTCGGGCGCCGGTCCGCAGATCGTGGGGTTCGTCGCGGACAACGAGCACGAGGAGGCCCGGTTCGTCGCCGAGGAGATCGACCGCCTGGGCGACTCCGACGGTGTGCGGCCCGGTGACGTCGCGGTCTTCTACCGGACCAACGCCCAGTCCCGTGCCCTCGAGGAGGTGCTGATCCGCGTCGGGCTGCCCTACAAGGTGGTCGGCGGGACCCGCTTCTACGAGCGGCGCGAGGTCAAGGACGCGGTCGCCTACCTGCGGGCGATCGCCAACCCCGACGACGACGTGAACCTGCGTCGCGTGCTCAACGTGCCCAAGCGCGGGCTCGGGGACCGCTCCGAGGCCATGGTCGCGGGCTTCGCCGAGCGTGAGCGCATCTCCTTCGGGGCGGCCCTGGACCGCGCGGACGAGGCCCCCGGCCTGGGCACCCGCGCGCTGACCGGTCTCCGCGCCTTCGGCGAGCTGATGTCGGGCCTGCGCGAGCTCGCCGACTCGGGCGCGGGCCCCGCCGAGGTGCTCGGTGCGGTGCTCGACCGCACGGGCTACCTGGCCGAGCTGCGTGCGAGCGAGGACCCGCAGGACGCGTCCAGGGTCGACAACCTCGCCGAGCTGCACGCGGTGGCGACCGAGTTCGAGCAGGCCGAGCCGGAAGGGGACCTCGCCGACTTCCTCGAGCGCGTCTCCCTGGTGGCGGACTCCGACCAGATCCCCAGCGAGGACGGCGCCGAGGAGGCTCAGGCCCGCGTCGACCAGGGGGTCGTGACGCTGATGACCCTGCACACGGCCAAGGGCCTGGAGTTCCCCGTGGTCTTCGTGACCGGCTGGGAGGACGGCACCTTCCCGCACATGCGTTCGCTGGCCGACCCCGACCAGCTCGCCGAGGAGCGTCGCCTGGCGTACGTCGGCCTCACCAGGGCGCGGCAGCGGCTGTACATCTCGCGCGCGGCGGTGCGGACGGCCTGGGGCGTGCCGAACGAGTTCCCGGCGAGCCGCTTCCTGGACGACGTCCCCGAGGAGCTCGTGGACTGGCGACGGCGTGAGTCGAGCATGGACACCCTGCGAGGCTCGGGCAGCGGCTGGGGCGGCGGCGCCTCGGCCTGGGGCGGCCGCGGCGGTGGCTCCCGGAGCGGCGGTGCCCGATCCGGGCCGGTG
>NZ_JALPKN010000407.1 GCF_023630195.1 Actinotalea sp. C106
AGCAGGCGCGGGCCGCCGGTGCCGGCGACCTGGGCCCGGACGCGACGGTCGTACGCGACGAGGTCGACCCGGTCCCCGGCGCGGGCCGCGAGGGCGGAGAGCAGCAGTGCGGCCTCCATCGAGGCGTCGATGCGGGGCAGGTCGCCGATCCGGGCCGCCGAGGTGCGCGAGGTGTCCAGGACGATCATCACGCGGCGGTCGCGCTCGGGCCGCCACGTGCGGACCACCACCTCCGAACGTCGGGCGGTCGCACGCCAGTCGATGGACCGGACGTCGTCCCCGATGACGTACTCGCGCAAGGAGTCGAACTCGGTGCCCGACCCCCGCACCTGGACCGCGGTGCGCCCGTCGAGCTCTCGGAGCCTCGCGAGCCTGCTGGGCAGGTGCCGTCGCGAGGCGAACTCGGGCAGCACCCGGAGCCGCCCGGGGACCTCGAGGGAGACCTGTCGGGCTGCGAGGCGGAGCGGGCCGAAGGACCGGATCGTCACCCGGTCCGCGTGCCGGTCCCCGCGCCGCGTGGGCACCAGAGGGGTCACGAGCCGTCGGGCCTCACCCGGAGGCAGATCGACCTCGTGGCGGTTCTCCGTCGCTCCGGCCGAGGGCTGCCACGCGTCGCGGACCAGCGCCCGGAGGCGCCGTCGAGAGCGGTTCGTCACGACGAGGGTCGAGCGCGAGGCCTCGGTGAGCCGGACCGAGGTGGGCACGGACCGGCTGATCGCGACCTGCCGCGGGGATGCGGCCAGCGCGACGTCGAGCGCGCAGGCGAGCACCACGAGCACGGCCCAGGCGAGCACGACCCCGCTCGCCGGCACGAGCAGCACCGGGAGCAGGCCGAGGGCCATGAGGGCCACGGCCCGCCAGGTGATCGTCATGAGCAGCTCCTCAGCGCGGCACCGGGACGGCGGCGAGCACGGTGTCGAGCACGCTCTCAGCCGTGACGCCCTCGAGCTCGGCCTCGGCGCGCAGCTGCACGCGGTGGCGCAGGGTGGGGTGCGCCAGGGCCTTGATGTCGTCCGGGGTGACGTAGCCGCGCCCCGAGAGCCAGGCCCAGGCCCGCGAGGTGGCCAGCAGCGCCGTCCCACCGCGGGGGGAGACGCCCAGGGACAGGGAGGGGGACTGACGGGTCGCGCGGCAGACGTCGACCGCGTAGCCCAGGACCTCGTCGGAGATCTGCACCTGCGCGACCTCGGCACGGGCGCGGGCGAGCTGGTGGGCGTCGCTCACGGGGCGCAGGCCCGCCGCGGCGAGGTCCCGCGGGTCGAAGCCCTGGGAGTGTCGCCGCATCACCTCGATCTCGTGGTCGCGCTCGGGCAGCGGCAGCGTCAGCTTGAGCAGGAACCGGTCGAGCTGGGCCTCGGGCAGCGGGTAGGTGCCCTCGTACTCGACGGGGTTCTGGGTCGCGATCACCAGGAAGGGATCGGGCAGAGGCTTGGGCAGGCCGTCCACCGAGACCTGGCGCTCCTCCATGGCCTCGAGCAGGGAGGCCTGCGTCTTGGGGGGCGTGCGGTTGATCTCGTCCGCGAGGAGCAGGTTGGTGAAGACGGGCCCCTCCCGGAAGGAGAACTGCGCCGTGCTCGCGTCGTAGACGAGGGAGCCGGTGACGTCACCGGGCATGAGGTCAGGGGTGAACTGGACGCGCTTGGTGTCCAGGTCGAGGGCGGCGCTGAGCGTCCGCACGAGAAGCGTCTTGGCCACGCCGGGCACGCCTTCGAGGAGCACGTGACCGCGGCACAGCAGGGCGATGACCAGGCCGGTGACCGCGGCGTCCTGGCCGACGACGGCCTTCGCGACCTCGGCACGCAGCGCCGCGAGCCCCTCACGCAGCTCGGTCGAGGGGGTGATCGCCCCCTCGACAGATGGTGCGGCGGGCGCTGAGGGCGTCTCGGAGGGGCCCGGGGCCACGGGCGGGTTGCCTGCGGGGGTCGGGTCGTCTGCCGCGGGTGCGGGGGGCTGCTGCCAGGTGGGGTCGGTCACGTGCGGTGAACCTCGCTCTCGAGCTCGTCGAGCTGTCGGGCCAGCTGGAGCAGCCCGGCGTCGTCGGTGGGTGGTGGTCCGTAGAGCAGGCCGGCGACCTGCTCCCTGCTGCGCCCGGTGGCCCGGGTCAAGGCATCGATCACGGCGGGGGCCCCGGCCGTCCGGGGCAGTCCCGTACGAGCCGCGAGGCGCCGTGCCGTGCCGGCCCGCAG
>NZ_JALPKN010000408.1 GCF_023630195.1 Actinotalea sp. C106
GCGGGCAGAAGCGCCGGCTCGCGGTCGCCCTCGCCCTGGCCGGGCGGCCCGACGTCGTGCTCCTCGACGAGCCGACCACGGGCCTCGACGTCGACGCCCGCCACGGCCTCTGGGACGCCCTGCGCGCCTACCACGCGGGCGGCGGGACCATCGTGCTGACCAGCCACTACCTCGAGGAGGTCCAGGCCCTGGCCGAGCGCGTCGTCGTCGTCGACCACGGCCGGATCCTCGCCGACGACACCCTGCCCGCGATCCTCGGCCGGGTCGGGCTCCGCCGCGTCACCCTGCGCCTGCCCGACGCCGGCAGCGGGACCGTCCTGGACGCGCTGCCCGGGGTGAACCGCCACGAGGTCACCCCCGACGGCACCCACGAGCTGCTCGTGGCCGACGCCGACGGGATGGTCCGCGCGCTGGTCGCAGCCGACCTGCCCTTCCACGACCTGACCATCCAGGGGGCGACCCTCGAGGAGGCGTTCCTGACGCTGACCGCAGCGGGCGCCGCCCAGCCCGCCCAGCCCGCCCAGGCCGAGGGAGTCTCCGCATGAGCGCCGTCACCGCACCCGCCCCGACCGGGTCGGGCCGCGCGCCCGCGGGCCTGGGCACCCGGCACCTGCTGCGGCTCGTGCTGCTGCACACCCGGTACCAGATCCTCGAGACCGTCCGGGTGCCGATCGCCGTGATCGGGAACCTGGTGTTCCCCTCCCTGGCCCTCGCGTTCTTCGTCCTGCCCAACCAGGCCGTCGCGCAGGACCCGGTCAACGCCACGCAGGCCGTGGCCCAGCTGTCGCTCTTCGCCGTGATCTCGACCTGCGTGTTCAGCTACGGCGTGGGGGTCGCCGAGGACCGCGCTCAGCCCTTCGACCCGTTCGTGCGCACCCTGCCCGCCGGGCCGATCCCGCGGCTGGGTGGCCGGCTCCTGACCGGTGGCGCCTTCTCCCTGGTGTCGCTGATCCCGCTGCTGGCCATCGGCGCGCTCGCGACCGCCGCGGCCCCCTCGATCGGTCGGGTCCTGGCCGGGGTGGTCATGGTGCTGCTCGGCGGGATGCCGTTCCTCTTCGCCGGCCTGGCCATCGGCTACGCGCTCAGCTTCAAGGCCGCGCTGCCCGTGGCCCAGGTGATCCTCTTCCCCTTGGCCTTCGCCGGAGGGCTGTTCCTCCCGCCCGAGATGTTCCCCGCGTGGCTCGACACCGCCTCCGGGTTCCTGCCCACCCGCGCCGCCCGTGACGTGCTCGTCCACGTCACCACCGGTCAGGGCGCGACGGCCTTCGACGTGATCATGCTCGTGCTGTGGACCGTGGCCCTCGCCGCGCTCGCGGTGGTGGCCTACCGCCGGGACGAGGGGCGCCGGTTCCGCTGAGGTTCGACGGTGGGCGCCTTCCCATGGCGCCCACCGTGGCCTCTCAGCCCGCCCGGCGCAGCCGCAGCGAGTTCGTGACCACCAGCACCGAGCTGAAGGCCATCGCGGCCCCCGCGATCATCGGGTTGAGCAGTCCCAGCGCAGCCAGCGGGATGGCCGCGACGTTGTAGGCGAAGGCCCAGAACAGGTTCTGCTTGATGATCTTCAGGGTGCGCCGGGACAGGCGGATGGCCTGACCGGCCGAGCGCAGGTCGCCGCGGACCAGGGTGATGTCGGCGGCCTGGATGGCGACGTCGGTGCCGGTGCCCATGGCCAGGCCCAGGTCGGCCTGGGCGAGGGCCGCGGCGTCGTTGACGCCGTCGCCGATCATCGCGACCACGCGGCCCTCGGACTGCAGCTCCTCGACGACCTCGACCTTCTGCGCGGGCAGCACCTCGGCGATCACCTCGCTGATGCCCACCTGGTCGGCCACGTGCCGGGCCGCGCCCGCGTTGTCCCCGGTCAGCAGCACGGGGCGCAGGCCCAGGGCGGTGAGCTCGGCGATGGCGGCGGTCGAGCTCGCCTTGACCGGGTCGCGCAGCACGAGCACCCCACGGGCGGCCCCGCTCCATGCCGCCATGACCGCGGTGGCCCCACCCTGCTCCGCCTCCGTGAAGGGCACGTCCATGGCCTGGGTCTCGACGCCCAGCTCACGCAGCCAGGTGGGCCGGCCGACCAGCACGCGCCGGCCGACGCCGACGCCGCTGTGCGCGGTGCGGACCACGAAGTCGGATCGTAG
>NZ_JALPKN010000409.1 GCF_023630195.1 Actinotalea sp. C106
GGTACGCCCACCGCGCCGCGACCCGCACGGTCGCCGAGCTGCGCGTCCAGGTCCTCACCCACGCCGCGGCTCTCGGGCCGCGCTGGCTCGCCCGGGGACGGACCGCGACGGTGGCCACGCTGGCGACCCGGGGCCTGGACGACCTCGAGCCCTACCTGGTCCGCTACCTGCCGCAGCTCCTGCTCGCCGCGACCGTCACCCCCGCGGCCCTCGCGGTGGTCCTCGGGCTGGACTGGATCGCCGCGGTGACCATCGCCCTGACCGTGCCTCTGGTCCCCCTGTTCATGGCCCTCGTCGGCTGGCTCACCCAGGGCTACGCCCAGCGGCGGCTCGCGACCATGCAGCGCCTCGGGGACCAGGTGCTGGACCTGCTCACCGGACTCCCGACGCTGCGCGCCCTGGGGCGTGAGCACGGCCCGGCGGCCCGCGTGCGTGCGCTGGGGGACGCCCACCGTCGAGCCACGATGGGGACGTTGCGGGTCGCCTTCCTCTCCGGCATGGTGCTCGAGCTCCTGACGACCCTCGCCGTCGCGCTCGTCGCGGTCGGCGTCGGCTTCCGCCTGGTCTACGGCCACCTCGACCTGACCACGGCCCTGGCCGTCATCGTGCTCGCCCCCGAGGTCTACCTGCCGCTGCGCCAGGTCGGTGCGCACTTCCACGCCTCGGCGGACGGGGTGGCTGCCGCGGACCAGACCTTCACGATCCTCGAGACCCCCGCACCGGCCCGCGGCCGCACCGCTGCCCCCGACCTGCGCTCGGCCACCGTCCGGCTGGAAGAGGTCTCCGTCACCGCACCCGACCGCGACCTCCTCGCCCCCGCGGGCCTCGACCTGACCCTCTCGCCCGGTACGGTCACCGCCCTCGCCGGCCCGAACGGAGCCGGCAAGTCGACCGCCGTCGCCGTCCTCCTGGGCCTGCTGCCCCCCACCTCCGGCCGGGTCCGGGTGGCCGGGCTCGACCTGCGCGAGGTCGACCCGCGCTCGTGGTGGTCGCAGATCACCTGGGTGCCCCAGCGGCCCGTGCTCACCCCCGGCACGGTCGCCGAGCTCGTCGACGACGGGCGGCAGGTCGACCCCCTCGACCGGGACCGCGTCGCCGAGCTCACCGGTCTCGACACGGTCGTGGCCCGCCTGAGCGCGCGCTGGGGCACCACGGTGGGCCAGGGCGGTTACGGGCTGAGCCTGGGTGAACGCCAACGCCTCGCGCTGACCAGGGCCCTGCTCGACGACGCCGCCCTCGTGGTGCTCGACGAGCCGACGGCCCACCTGGACCACGAGGGCGAGACCGTGGTGCTGCGCGCCGTGGAGCACCTGCGAGGCCAGGGCCGGACCGTCCTGCTCGTCGCGCACCGGCCCACGCTGCTGGCCTGCGCCGACCGCGTCGTCGAGGTCCGTTCCGGTGCCCTTGAGGGAGCCGGCACCGCACCGGAGGGACCGCGCTCATGAGCAGGGTCCAGGATGTGCGCACCGACCCCCTGGTCCGCGCGGTGCTGCTGCTCGACGTCTCCTGGCGGCGGGTCGCAGCAGCGGTGCTGGCCGGGGCGGGCGCCCTGGGCAGCGCGGTGGCCCTCGCCGCCGTCTCGGCCTGGCTGATCGCCCGGGCCTCCCAGATGCCGCCCGCGATGGAGCTCTCGATCGCGGCGGTGGCGGTGCGCACCTTCGGGATCACCCGCGGGCTGCTGCGCTACCTCGAGCGCCTCGTCTCGCACGACCTCGCCCTGCGCGGCATGGCGACCCTGCGTACCGAGCTGTACTCCCGGCTGGCCGCCGGACGGACCGAGGCCCTGGTGGGCGTGCGGCGGGGTGACCTCCTCACCCGCGTGGGGGCCGACGTCGACCGTGTCGGGGACGCCGTCGTGCGTGGTCTGCTCCCTGCGGCGGTCGCGGCCGTCGTCGGCGCGGGCAGCGTCGTGCTCCTCGCGGCCTTCCTCCCGGCAGCGGCGGCCTGGCTCGCGGTGTGCCTGCTCGTGGCCAGCGTCCTGGCGCCCTGGCTCGCCACCCGGGCAGCGGCTCGGCTCGAGCGCGAGCAGTCCCAGGCCCGTGCCGAGATCGGCGCCCTGACCCTGACCCTTCTCGACGGGGCCGGGGAGCTGGCCGTCTCGGGGCGCGCGGCCGCGGTGCACGACGCTCT
>NZ_JALPKN010000040.1 GCF_023630195.1 Actinotalea sp. C106
CGGCCGACCGGCCGACACCCCGCCCGCAGGCCGCCCCCGCGGTCACGCCGGCCGACGTCGTCCGGCCGGCCGTCGTGGGCGGGTCCCAGGGCGAGCCGATGACCGGTGCGCAGTCGATCGTGCGCTCCCTCGAGGAGGCTGGCGCACGGAACGTCTTCGGCATCCCCGGCGGTGCGATCCTGCCCACGTACGACCCGCTGATGGACTCGACGAAGTTGCGCCACATCCTCGTGCGGCACGAGCAGGGTGCCGGGCACGCGGCCTCGGGCTACGCCTACACCAGCGGCGAGGTCGGGGTCTGCATGGCGACCTCGGGACCGGGGGCGACCAACCTGGTGACCCCCATCGCCGACGCGAACATGGACTCGGTGCCCATGGTGGCCATCACCGGTCAGGTCGCCGCCCCCATGATCGGCACGGATGCCTTCCAGGAGGCGGACATCGTCGGGATCACGCTGCCGATCACCAAGCACAACTTCCTGGTGACCGACCCGGCCGACATCCCCAAGACCATCGCCCAGGCCTTCCACATCGCCCGGACCGGGCGCCCCGGACCTGTGCTGGTGGACATCGCCAAGTCGGCCATGCAGGCCACGACCTCATTCGCGTGGCCCACCGAGATCGACCTGCCCGGCTACCACCCGGTCACCAAGCCGCACGCCAAGCAGATCCGTGAGGCCGCGCGGCTGCTGGCCACCGCGCGGCGTCCGGTGCTCTACGTCGGTGGTGGCGCGATCCGCTCCGGCGCGAGCGCCGAGCTGCGACGGCTCGTGGATGCCTCGGGTGCCCCCGCGGTGACCACCCTGATGGCCCGCGGCGCCCTGCCCGACTCCCACCCGCAGAACCTCGGGATGCCCGGCATGCACGGCACCGTGCCCGCCGTCGCGGCCCTCCAGAAGGCCGATCTCATCGTGGCCCTGGGCACCCGCTTCGACGACCGCGTCACCGGCAAGCTGTCCTCGTTCGCCCCGAACGCGACGATCGTCCACGCGGACATCGACCCGGCCGAGATCGGCAAGAACCGCCGGGTCGACGTGCCGATCGTGGGGGACCTCAAGGAGGTCATCGCCGACCTGCTGCCCGAGCTCGCCCGCGAGCACGCCCAGCACGGTCAGCCGGACCTCGAGGGCTGGTGGCGTCAGATCGACGACTGGCGCGAGACCTTCCCCCTGGGCTACACCGAGCCCGAGGACGGGCACCTCGCCCCCCAGCACGTCATCCAGCGCATCGGTGAGATGTCCGGACCCGAGGCCGTGTACGTCGCGGGGGTCGGGCAGCACCAGATGTGGGCCGCGCAGTTCATCCGCTACGAGCGTCCCAACGCCTGGCTGAACTCGGGCGGTCTGGGGACGATGGGCTACTCGGTGCCGGCGGCGATGGGGGCCAAGGTGGGCGACCCGAGCCGCACGGTGTGGTCCATCGACGGTGACGGCTGCTTCCAGATGACCAACCAGGAGCTCGCGACCTGCGCGATCAACGAGATCCCGATCAAGGTCGCCGTGGTCAACAACTCCTCCCTCGGCATGGTGCGCCAGTGGCAGACCCTCTTCTACGAGTCGCGCTACTCCAACACCGACCTGCACACGGGGCACGGCACGCGGCGCATCCCGGACTTCGTCAAGCTCGCCGACGCCTACGGCTGCGTGGGCCTGCGCTGCGAGACCAAGGCCGACGTCGACGCGACCATCAAGCGGGCCCTGGAGATCGACGACCAGCCCGTGGTGGTCGACTTCACCGTCTCGCGGGACGCGATGGTCTGGCCCATGGTCGCGGCGGGCGTGAGCAACGACGAGATCCAGTACGCCCGCGGCATCAGCCCGGCGTGGGACCGGGAGGAGTGATGCGCGAGCTCACCCCTCCGCTCCGGTCCGTCCCCGACGCGGCTGCCGTGCCGCAGGCCACCTCCCCGGAAGAAGGTGCAGCATGAGCAGGCACACGCTGTCGGTCCTCGTCGAGAACAAGCCCGGCGTCCTGACCCGCGTCGCGGGACTCTTCGCCCGCCGCTCGTTCAACATCCACTCCCTCGCGGTGGGGCCGACCGAGCACCCCGAGATCTCGCGGATCACCGTCGTGGTCGACGTCGACGAGCTGCCGCTCGAGCAGGTGACCAAGCAGCTCAACAAGCTCATCAACGTGCTCAAGATCGTCGAGCTCGAGCAGGACGCAGCTGTGCAGCGCGAGCTCCTGCTGGTCAAGGTGCGCGCCGACCTCGCCATCCGGTCCCACGTGCTCGAGGTCGTCGAGCTGTTCCGGGCGCGGGTGGTCGACGTCGTGCCCGACGCCGTGACCATCGAGGCGACCGGCGGCCCGGGCAAGCTCGACGCCCTGCTCACGGCCCTCGAGCCCTTCGGCATCCGTGAGATCGTCCAGTCCGGCACCGTGGCCATCGGCCGTGGTGCGCGGTCGATCACCGACCGCGCCCTCGAGCGCGTCAGCCGTTCCGCCTGACCCCCAGACCTCGTACCTACCCCGATCAACCCAAGGAGACACCCCAGTGGCTGAGCTGTTCTACGACGACGATGCCGACCTGTCCATCATCGCCGGCCGCAAGGTCGCGGTCATCGGCTACGGCAGCCAGGGCCACGCGCACGCGCTCAACCTGCGCGACTCGGGGGTCGACGTGCGTGTCGGCCTGCGTGAGGGCTCGGCCTCGCGGGCCAAGGCCGAGGACCAGGGCCTGCCGGTCCTGACTGTCGCCGAGGCCGTCAAGGAGGCCGACGTCGTCGTCATCCTGGCCCCCGACCAGTTCCAGCGGCACATCTACCGCGACGAGATCGAGCCCAACCTCAAGGAGGGCGCGGCCCTCGTCTTCGGCCACGGGTTCAACATCCGGTTCGGCTACATCAAGCCCTCCCCGGCCCACGACGTGCTCATGGTCGCCCCCAAGGGACCGGGCCACCTGGTGCGCCGCGAGTACGAGGCCGGCCGCGGGGTTCCCGTGATCGTCGCCGTCGAGCAGGACGCGAGCGGTGAGGCCTGGGGCCTGGCGCTGTCCTACGCCAAGGCGATCGGTGGCCTGCGGGCCGGGGGCATCAAGACCACCTTCACCGAGGAGACCGAGACCGACCTGTTCGGCGAGCAGGCCGTGCTGTGCGGCGGTGCCTCGCAGCTCGTCCAGTACGGCTTCGAGACCCTCACCGAGGCCGGCTACCAGCCCGAGGTCGCGTACTTCGAGGTGCTGCACGAGCTCAAGCTCATCGTCGACCTCATGGTCGAGGGCGGCATCGCCAAGCAGCGCTGGAGCGTCTCGGACACCGCCGAGTACGGCGACTACGTCTCGGGCCCGCGCGTGATCTCCCCCGAGGTCAAGGAGAACATGAAGGCCGTGCTCGGCGACATCCGGTCGGGTGCCTTCGCCGAGCGGTTCATCGGCGACCAGGACGCCGGTGGCCCCGAGTTCGCCGAGCTGCGCGCCCGGGGCGAGGCCCACCCGATCGAGACCACGGGCCGCGAGCTCCGCAAGATGTTCTCGTGGATGAAGGAGTCCGACTCGGACTACCAGGAGGGCTCGGCCGCGCGCTGACCCCAGCACGACAGGGTGTGGGCGTCGCCCCGCCGCAGGCACGGCCGTGGGTCGTCCGCCTCAGTCCTCGGACTCGGGCGGGCGGCCCACCGCCGTGTCGGCCTTGACCGCTTCCCGCTCGCCGCGCGGACGCTCGTCGCCGATCGTCGAGTCCGCGTCGGTCTGGTGCTCGGCCTCGGCGTTGACCTCGGCGCCGAAGAGCACTGCCATGGCAGACAGCCACATCCACAGCAGGATCACCACGACCCCCGCGAGGGCCCCGTAGGTCTCGGCATAGCTGCCGAGGTAGGTGATGTAGAGCGAGAACCCCGCCGAGGCGGCGAGCCAGATCGCGGTCGCTACCAGCGCACCGACGCTCACCCACGGCACGCGCGCAGACCTGCGCTCCGGGGCGAACCGGTATACGGCCCCGAGGGTCACCGCCAGGACCGCGAGCAGCACGAGCCACCGCCCGACGTTGAGCAGCGGTCGAGGCACGCCGCCCAGGGCGACGACGGCGGGGAAGACGGCCACGAGGGCCATGACCACGACGAACAGCACCATCGCGCCGCCCGTGAACGCCAGGGCCATCGCGCGGCGCTTGATGAAGCCGACGCGCTCCACCTGCTCGTAGGCGGCGTTGACGGCCGAGATGAGGTGCGCGATGCCGAGAGAGGCCGACCACAGCGCGACGAGGACCGCGACCGCCAGGCCGAGCCCCAGGCCCTGCCGGTCGGCTGCGACGAGGGTGTCCAGCTGGTCCTCGACCAGGTCGACACCGACCTGGGGGAGTACGCCGGCGAGGGTCTCGAGGTGGCCGGTGATGTCCTCCGGGTCGCTCACCAGGCCGTAGACCAGGATGGTCGCGATGAGGGACGGGAACAGCGCCAGGAAGCTGAAGAAGGCCACACCGGCGGCCATGAGCGGGACGCGGTCGGTCCCGGAACGGCGCCCGGCGCGGACCGCGATCTGCCACCATCCTCGGGGCGGGATGGTCCAGGGAGAAGCGGCGTGCGCCCCGGGGTGGCGGGTCTCGTCGGCCGTGGCGGGCATGCGACCTCCTGGGCGACGCGAGAGCAGGGTCTGCACAGCAGATCATGCTTGCCGGGCCCCGGCACGCGGTCCCCGGCGGGACCATGGTCGAGGCTCCCGGCGGGTCACCGCCCCGGCTACGACGTTGATCCGACATGCGAGATCGACGTCCCGAACCGTGGGACGAGCGCTAGGATCTCAGCCATGTCGCGCACCGTGAAGCTTGCTGTCGTCGCCGGGGACGGGATCGGGACGGAGGTCGTCGAGCAGGGCCTCAAGGTCCTCGACGTCGCCCTGGCCGGGTCGGACGTCACGGTCGCCACGACCGAGCTCGACCTGGGCGCCCGCCGCTGGCACGCGACGGGGGAGACCCTCACCGACGCCGACCTCGCCACGGTCCGCGAGCACGACGCGATCCTGCTCGGTGCGATCGGCGACCCGGGGGTGCCCTCGGGCGTCCTGGAGCGCGGTCTGCTGCTGCGTCTGCGCTTCGAGCTCGACCACTACGTCAACCTCCGCCCGGCCAAGCTCTTCCCCGGGGTCCGGTCGCCGCTGGCCGAGCCCGGCGAGGTGGACTTCGTGGTCGTCCGGGAGGGCACCGAGGGGCCGTACGTCGGCAACGGCGGTGCGATCCGCGTGGGGACCCCGCACGAGGTCGCGAACGAGGTCAGCGTGAACACCGCCTTCGGCGTCGAGCGCGTGGTCAGGGACGCCTTCGCACGGGCCGCCGCCAGGCCGCGCCAGCACCTGACCCTGGTGCACAAGCACAACGTCCTGGTCCACGCCGGGCACCTGTGGCGCCGCACGGTCGAGGCCGTCAACGCCGAGTTCCCCGACGTCACGACCGACTACCTGCACGTCGACGCGGCGACGATCTTCATGACGACCAAGCCCTCGCGGTTCGACGTGATCGTGACCGACAACCTCTTCGGGGACATCCTCACCGACCAGGCCGCGGCGATCACCGGTGGCATCGGCCTCGCGGCCTCGGGGAACATCAACCCCGACCGCACCGCGCCGTCGATGTTCGAGCCCGTCCACGGCTCGGCCCCGGACATCGCGGGCCAGGGCAAGGCCGACCCCACAGCGACGGTGCTCAGCGTCTCGATGCTCCTCGAGCACCTCGGCCTGGCCGAGGCCGCCACCCGCGTCGAGACCGCCGTCGCGGCCGACCTCGCCGAGCGCGGTGACCGAGTACGGTCGACGGCCGAGGTCGGGACCGAGCTCGCGGCGCGCGTCGCCGGCTGAGCCCACCCGTTCCGCGTCGGCCGTCACCACCGGTACCGTCAGACGACCTCAGGTCGCCGCCTGGTGAAAGGACCACCCGGATCATGAGCACCACCACGACCACCACAGCATCAGACTTCGCCCTGCACGCGAACCCCGCTCCTCGACCTGAGGCCGAGCGGACCGAGCTGCTGGGAGCGCCCACCTTCGGCACGGTCTTCACCGACCACATGGCGAAGGTCACCTGGAGCGCGGACGCGGGCTGGGCCGACCGCCGGGTCGAGCCCTACGGGCCGCTGCTGCTCGACCCTGCCGCGGCCGTGCTGCACTACGGCCAGGAGGTCTTCGAAGGGCTCAAGGCCTACCGTCACGCCGACGGTTCCGTCTGGACGTTCCGCCCTGAGGCCAACGCCCGCAGGTTCGCGGCCTCGGCCCGCCGCCTCGCGCTGCCTGAGCTCGCCGTCGAGGACTTCCTCGGCTCGATCGAGGCCCTCGTCCACGCCGACGTCGCCTGGGTGCCGTCGGGGGAGGAGACATCGCTGTACCTGCGGCCCTTCATGTACGCCTCCGAGACGTTCCTCGGGGTGCGACCCTCGCGTCAGGCCGAGTACGCGGTGATCGCCTCGCCCGTGGGGCCGTACTTCTCCGGCGGGGTCAAGCCCGTCTCGATCTGGGTGGTCCGCGACTACCACCGCGCAGGTCCGGGCGGGACCGGGGCGGCCAAGTGCGGCGGGAACTACGCCGCCAGCCTGCTGCCGCAGCAGGAGGCCCTCGCCCGCGGCTGCGAGCAGGTCTGCTTCCTGGACGCCGCGACCAGCACCGAGCTCGAGGAGCTCGGTGGGATGAACGTCTTCGTGGTGCGCGCCGACGGCAGCGTCTCGACCCCCGAGCTCACCGGCTCGATCCTCGAGGGGGTCACCCGGTCCTCGATCCTCACCCTGCTCAGCGAGGCCGGGCACGAGGTCCGCGAGGAGCGGGTCGCCCTGACCGAGCTGCGCAGCGGCCTCGAGGACGGCTCGGTGACCGAGGTCTTCGCCTGCGGCACGGCCGCGGTGGTGACCCCGATCGGGCGTCTGGCCAGCGAGGACTTCGACCTCATCGTCGGCGGAGGTGCCACGGGACCGGTGACCGCGGCGGTGCGCCAGCAGCTCACCGACATCCAGTACGGCCGGGCTGCCGACCCGCACGGGTGGCTCCACCGCCTGGCCTGAGGTGCGTCGCTTCACCTCAGCGCGACCCTGTGGCATCATGCACGGGTGACCCAGATCACTCTCATCATCGTGTAGCGCGTCCGGCCCACCCGCCTGACGCGCAGACCTCCCGCACCCCGGGGGGTCTTTTTGTTGGTCTGGGCACCACCCCCGCCCGGGCACCGTCCCACCGATCGGCACCACCCCCGCCGCTCGCACCGGGTCGGGGAGACTGGGTCTGCAGGACAGCACTACCGCACAGCCCACGCACCGCCGTCGGCCCGCCGACGGATCGACCGAAGAGAGCTCCCGTGGCCAGCACGACCTTCGACGTCTACGACACCACCCTGCGCGACGGCGCGCAGCAGGAGGGCATGAACCTGTCCGTCGCGGACAAGCTCGCCATCGCCCCCCTGCTCGACGAGCTGGGCGTCGGCTACATCGAGGGTGGGTGGCCCGGGGCCATCCCGAAGGACACCGAGTTCTTCCAGCGTGCGGACAAGGAGCTCGACCTGCGCACCGCGGTGCTCGCGGCCTTCGGAGCGACCCGTAAGCCCGGCGTGAAGGCGGCTGAGGACGTGCAGGTCCGCGCCCTGCTGGACTCCGCGGCCCCCGTGGTGACCCTCGTGGCCAAGAGCGACATCCGGCACGTCGAGAGGGCGCTGCGCACCACCGGCGAGGAGAACCTCGCGATGATCACGGACACGGTCGCGCTCCTGGTGCGGGAGGGGCGCCGGGTGGTGCTCGACGCCGAGCACTTCTTCGACGGCTACCGCTACGACCGCGACTACGCCCTGCGCGCTGCTGAGGCGGCGTTCACGGCGGGGGCCGAGGTCGTGACGCTGTGCGACACCAACGGCGGGATGCTGCCGGACTGGGTCCACCAGATCGTCACGGCCGTGGGGGAGGCCACCGGCGGACGCCTGGGCATGCACGCCCACAACGACTCGGGCTGCGCGGTCGCCAACACCCTCGCCGCGGTGAGCGCGGGGGCCGTCCACGTGCAGGGGACCATCAACGGCTACGGCGAACGCACGGGGAACGCGGACCTGCTCACCGTCGTCGCGAACCTCGAGCTCAAGGAGGGGCGCGAGCTGCTCGCCGGTTCAGGGCTGCGGGACATGACCAGGATCGCCCACGCGATCAGCGAGATCACCAACATCGCCCCCTTCGCCCGCCAGCCCTACGTGGGGGCCAGCGCCTTCGCCCACAAGGCAGGGCTGCACGCGAGCGCGATCAAGGTGGATCCTGACCTCTACCAGCACACCGACCCGCTCGCGGTGGGCAACGACATGCGGATGCTGATCTCGGACATGGCCGGGCGCGCCTCGATCGAGCTCAAGGGCCGCGAGCTGGGCTTCGACCTCGCGGGTCAGGGCGAGGTGCTCTCCCGCGTCACGCACCGCGTCAAGGACGCCGAGGCCCAGGGGTACACCTACGACGCCGCGGACGCCTCCTTCGAGCTGCTGCTGCGCGAGGAGCTCGACGGTGCGCGGCTGGCGTACTTCACGACCGAGAGCTGGCGCGTGATCGTCGAGACCGTGCCCGGGGACCCCACGGACGCCAACGCCGAGGCGACGGTGAAGATGCACGTGGGGGGCGACAGGGTGCTCGCGACAGGAGAGGGGAACGGTCCGGTCAACGCCCTGGACCACGCCCTGCGCAAGGCTCTGCTGCCCACCTACCCCGAGGTCGAGCGCTTCGAGCTGATCGACTTCAAGGTGCGGATCATGGACACCCAGCACGGCACGGACGCCGTGACCCGCGTGCTCGTGGAGACCATGGACACCGGGGCCGAGACGACGTGGAGCACGGTGGGCGTGGGCCCGAACCTCGTCGAGGCCTCGTGGGAGGCCCTGGTCGACTCGATCGTCTACGGTCTGCTGCACGCCGGCGTCGAGCACCGGGGCTGAACCAACCGCATCGGCGCGGCCCGGTGCGGCGCGCGCGGTCCCAGGTCAGGGTGCTCAGGGCAGCGGAGAGTGTCCTGCGGCGACGCGCTCGCCTTCGCGGACCGGCCCGGGGGCCGTCCCGCCGCCGAAGGGCCGGCCGCCGAGCTGGTCACGCCCGTGGGCGGTCATCCACCCGGCCAGGTCTGGCCCCTGGGGGACGATCTGCGTCGGGTTGATGTCGGTGTGCACCACGTAGTAGTGCTCCTTGATCTGGGCGAAGTCGATCGTGTCGCCGAACCCGGGGGTCTGGAACAGGTCGCGGGCGTAGCCCCACAGCGCGGGCATCTCGCTCAGCTTGTTCCGGTTGCACTTGAAGTGCCCGTGGTAGACGGCGTCGAAGCGCACCAGGGTGGTGAACAGCCGCACGTCGGCCTCGGTGATCGCGTCTCCCACCAGGTAGCGCTGCCCGGAGAGGCGGTCTTCGAGCCAGTCCAGGGACTCCCACAGCCGCGCGTAGGCCGTGTCGTAGGCCTCCTGGGATCCGGCGAAGCCGCACCGGTACACGCCGTTGTTGACCTCGCGGAAAACCCGGTCGTTGACCGCGTCGATCTCCTCGCGCAGCCCTTCGGGGTACAGGTCCGGGGCCCCCTCGCGGTGGTGCTCGGTCCACTCGCTCGACAGGTCCAGGGTCATCTGGGCGAAGTCGTTCGTCACGACCGCACCGGTGGTCGTGTCCACGAGCGCCGGGACCGTGATCCCACGCGGGTACTCGGGGTCGCGGGCGAAGTACGCCTGCTGCAGGCGCTCGATGCCCAGCACCGGGTCCTTGCCGTCGGGGTCCAGGTCGAAGGTCCACGACCGCGCGTCGTGGGTGGGCCCGGGGGTTCCCAGGGAGATCGCGTCCTCGAGGCCCAGGAGCCGTCGGACGATGATCGCCCGGTTGGCCCAGGGGCACGCCCGCGCGGCGACCAGCCGGTAGCGCCCGGCCTCGACAGGGAACCCGTCGCTGCCGTCGGCGGTGATGCGGGTCTGGATGTACCGGGTGTCCCGGGTGAACTCCTTGCCCTTGGCCGTGTAGCGGCCGCCCTCCGAGTGCTCGGGGTGCTCAGCGTGCTCGGGGCTCTCGGTCTTCTCCTCGGGTGCCACGACGGTCCTCTCGGTGGTGCGGATGGTGCGGATGGGCGACGGGGTGGTGGTGCGCTCGCCACCTGATTGATACAAACTTCAACTAACACTAGTGGGTCGTGTGCGGGCACGCTAGGCGGGGGTGCAGGATGGCGCGACAGGAACGACCACGACGGCAGCACGACGAAGGGCAGCACATGCGCGGCGAGTACAAGGTTCCCGGGGGCAAGCTGGTGGCCGTCGAGGTCGAGGTGACCGACGGTCGGCTCAGCCGTGTCGCAGTGAGCGGAGACTTCTTCCTCGAGCCCGACGACGCTTTGGAGAGCATCGACGCCGCCCTGCTGGGCATGCCCCAGACCGCCACCGTCGCGCAGCTGACCACCATGGTCGAGAGCGTCCTCGGTGACCACGTGACCATGGTCGGATTCAACCCCGAGGCCGTCGCGATCGCCGTCCGCCGCGCCCTGGGGCATGCGACGCGGTGGGAGGACCACGAGTTCGAGATCGTGCACGAGGGCCCCGAGAGCCCGCTGATGCACATGGCCCTCGACGAGGCCCTGGCTGATGCCGTGGGGTCCGGGACCCGCCGACCGACCCTGCGGATCTGGGAGTGGGGAGCCCCCGCCGTCGTCATCGGGTCCTTCCAGTCCCTGAGCAACGAGGTGGACCCCGCGGGTGCCGACAAGCACGGCATCCAGGTGGTGCGCCGGGTCTCGGGCGGTGGGGCGATGTTCATCGAGCCCGGCAACACCATCACCTACTCGCTGACCGTGCCGGCCTCCCTGGTCGAGGGGCTGAGCTTCGAGCGCTCCTACGCCTTCCTCGACGACTGGGTGCTGGGAGCGCTGGCCGAGCTCGGCATCAGTGCGACCTACGTGCCGCTCAACGACATCGCCTCGCCCGCGGGCAAGATCGCCGGCGCCGCCCAGAAGCGTCTGGCCAGCGGGGCCGTGCTGCATCACGTGACCATGGCCTACGACATCGACGCCAACAAGATGCTCGAGGTGCTGCGCATCGGCCGCGAGAAGCTCTCGGACAAGGGGACCAAGAGCGCCAACAAGCGCGTGGACCCGCTGCGGTCGCAGTCCGGGATGGCGCGCAGCGAGGTCATCGAGGCCTTCAAGGACCACTTCCGCTCGCGCTACGCCACGGTCGAGGGTGGGGTCACCGCTGCTGAGCGCGCCCGCGCCGAGGAGCTCGTCGCGACCAAGTTCGGCACCCCGGAGTGGACGGCCCGGGTGCCGTGAGCGGGGTCGGCTGCGAGTGCGTCGCCGCGGGCCCGGTGGGGCGCGGTCTCAGGACCGGCGGCTGATCACGGCGAAGGTCACGACGAGCGTGGCCATCAACGCCAGGGGCTGCAGCGCGAAGAGCATCTCGGGGTCCGCGCCGAGGAGGAAGGTGAGGCCGGCGGCCGAGGTGAGGAGAACCGCGACCAGCCCCACGACAGCCAGGCTCCGGGTCAGGATGCGGTCGTCTCGCTCGTCCGGCACGCAGGCCCAGCACCCGGGCGGCCCGCCGCCGGGTCGGGGTCAGGTCACGCGTCGTCGGCATGGAAGATCTCCTCGATGGTGAGCCCGAAGAACCGGGCCAGGGCGAAGGCCAGGGGCAGGGACGGGTCGTATCGACCGGTCTCGAGGGAGTTGACCGTCTGGCGGGAGACTCCGAGCTCGGTGCCGAGCGCCGCCTGGGACAGGTTCCGCTCCTCGCGCAGGCGACGGATCTCGTTCCTCATGTGACAAGGGTGCTTGACATCCCGGAGAGATGTCAAGCGTCCTTGTCAACTGGTGTCAGTCGTCCTTGCCATCGGGGGTGCCCAGCTCGAGGGCCGTCAGCCCGCGACGGACCGCTGACCGAAGACCGCGCTGCCCACCCGCACCATCGTCGCGCCCTCGGCGATCGCGAGCTCGAGGTCCCCGCTCATCCCCATCGAGAGCTCGTGGGCCGCGCCGGTGCCCGGCAGGCCCGAGGCGAGCACCTCGTCGCGGAGCCGGGCGAGCCCGGCGAACCCCGCGCGGACCACCGCGTCCTCGTCCGAGTTCGCCCCGATCGTCATCAGCCCCGTCAGTCTCAACCGGGGCAGGACGGCCACTGCGGCGGCCAGGGCGGTGGCCTGCGCGGGGGCGACACCGTACTTGCTCTCCTCGCCCGAGACGTTGACCTGGACCATGACCTCGAGGTCCCGGTCGACGGCCTCGCAGCGACGCGAGAGGCGTTCGGCCAGCTCGAGGCTGTCGACGCTCTGCACGCAGGCCGCCCAGCGCAGGGCGGCGTTGACCTTGTTCGACTGCAGGTGGCCGATGAGGTGGACCGTGGGGGAGAGGTCGGCGAGGCCGGGCCCCTTGGCGACGAGCTCCTGGACCTTGTTCTCCCCGAGCAGCCGGACGCCGGCCTGCACGGCGGCGCGGACGGTCTGGACCGGCTGGGTCTTGGTCGCGAGCATCAGGCGGACGTCCTCGGCCGGTCGGCCCGCATGCTCGGCGGCCTGGCGTACGCGCTCGTGGACGGCCTCGAGGCGACGCACCAGGTCGGTCGCGTCTGGGTCGTGCTGGGCGGTGGGGGTCAGGTCCTCGGGCACAGCGCGACCCTACTGGGCCATCTCTGCGGGGCCACCCGCATGGCCACCTGCGAGGCCATGGGCGGGGCGGGCATCGCCCACCCCGGGCAAGGATCAGGGATCCCCCGGATGCCAGGGGCCGCCAGGCCGCGAGACAGTGGTGGGGTGAACACCCTCCTCAACATCATCTGGCTGGTCTTCGCGGGCTTCTGGCTCGCGGTGGGCTACGTGGCCGCCGGCATCCTGTGCTGCATCCTCATCGTGACCATCCCATTCGGCATCGCCTCCTTCCGCATCGCGAGCTACGTGCTGTGGCCCTTCGGCCGGACGGTGGTCGACCGCCCGACGGCTGGGGCCCTGTCGACCATCGGCAACGTGATCTGGGTGGTCGTCGCCGGGATCTGGCTCGCGATCGGCCACGTGGTCACGGCGGTCCCGCTCTTCGTCTCGATCATCGGCATCCCCATGGGCATCGCGAACCTGAAGCTCATCCCTGTCTCGTTGCTGCCCCTGGGTAAGCAGATCGTCTCCACCGACCGCCCTTTCGCCGGCTACGGCCGCTGATCGACGGGGAGGTCATGACCGCGCGATCGGTGCCGTCCGCGCACCGGTGAGCCGCACGAGGTCGGCGGGCGCCAGCCCGACGTCGAGCCCGCGTCGGCCTGCCGAGACGTAGACCACGGCGAGGCCGGCGGCGGAGTCGTCGACGACCGTCGGCAGGCACGTGCGCTGCCCGAGCGGGGAGATGCCGCCGGCGACGTACCCGGTGGCGCGCTCGGCCGCGTCGACCTCGGCCATGGTGGCCCGCTTGCCGCCGACGGCTGCGGCGAGGGCCTTGAGGTCCAGCCTGCCGGTCACCGGGACCACCGCCACGGTCAACTGGCCGTCGACCGCGGCCACCAGGGTCTTGAGCACCTGCTCAGGGGGAAGGCCGAGGGCCTGGACCGCCTCGAGCCCGTACCCGAGGCCGCTCTCGGCGTGGTGCTCATAGGCGTGGACGGAGTGGGGCACGCCAGCAGCCTCGAGGGCCACCAGGGCCCGGGTACCGCGGGGCTTCTTCTTCGCCACCTCGGCACTGTAGCCAGGCGCCACCGGTGGGCCGAGGAGCGAACCCGGCTAGAGTCGCCCGGCCGCGACCACCGTGAGGGCCACCTCGCCCCGCTCGTCGCTCGCAGCCAGGTCGACGACGGCGTCGATCCGCCAGTCGCGGTCCCGCGCCGGGTCGTCGAGCACCTGCCGGACCTCCCACCGCTCGCCGTCGGTCCCGGGGCGCTCGGTGATCATCAGCAGGCCGGGTCCGCGGGCATCGGGCCCTACGCCGATCTCGTCGTGCTCGTCGAAGTACGGGTCGAGGGCCGCGTGCCACCGGTCGGTGTCCCAGCGCTCGCCGTCGGGGTCGACGTCGCCCAGGTTCCCCAGCTCGGTCCAGCGCTCGCGGGCGGCCAGCTCGACACGGCGGAACAGCGCGTTGCGGACGAGCACCCGGAAGGCGCGCCGGTTGGTCGTGATGGACGGGGGAGCCTCCTCGGCGAGACCGCCGTCGTCCGCGGCGGTGTCCACCGCGTCGGGGTTGCTCAGGCGCTCCCACTCATCGAGCAGGCTCGAGTCGGTGCCGCGGACCAGCTCGCCCAGCCACTCGACGAGGTCCTCGAGGTGCTCGTCGCGTCGCTCCGCCGGGACGGTCTGGCGCAGGGCCCGGTAGGCGTCGGCGAGGTAGCGCAGCAGCACCCCCTCGGTGCGCTCGAGGCCGTAGTACGAGACGTACTCGGTGAAGGTCATCGCGTGCTCGTGCAGGTCTCGGACCACGGACTTGGGGGAGAGCTCGTGGTCGGCGACCCACGGGTTGGCCTGCTTGTAGATCGCGAAGGTGCCCTCGAGCAGCTCGGCCAGCGGCTTGGGGTAGGTGATGTCCTCGAGCGCGGCCATGCGTTCGTCGTAGTCGTAGCCCTCGGCCTTCATCGCGCCGATGGCCTCACCGCGGGCCTTCTTCTCCTGCGCGACCAGCACCTGGCGGGGGTTGTCCAGGGTCGACTCGATGACCGACAGCACATCCAGGGCGTAGGCGGGGGACTCGCGGTCCAGCACGTCCAGGGCCGCGTAGGCGAAGGGAGACAGGGGCTGGTTGAGGGCGAAGTCAGCGGGCATGTCGACCGTGAGCCGCACGGTGCGACCCTGCCCGTCCTCGCGGTCGACCCGTTCGACCACCCCCGCGGTGCGCAGCGACCGGTAGATCCGCACGGCCTGGCGCACGTGCCGGCCGCGCGCGGCCTCCGGTTCGTGGTTCTCGGTGAGCAGGTGGCGCATCGCCTCGACCGGGTCGCTCGCCGGGCCCGACCGCACCGTGCCGTGACGGTCCGGGGCCTGGCGGGCGAGGACGTTCAGCACCATGGCGTGACTCACCGCGAAGCTCGAGGTCAGCGGCTCGGGCGGGGCGTCGCGCAGCCGCTCGAAGGTCTTGTCGGTCCAGTTGACGGCCCCCTCGGGGGCCTTCTTGCGGACGATCTTCTTGAGCTTTTTCGGGTCGTCCCCCGCCTTGGCCAGCAGCTTGCGGTTCTCGATGACGTGGTCGGGGGCCATGACGACCACCTCGCCCACGGTGTCGTAGCCCGCGCGCCCGGCCCGGCCCGCGATCTGGTGGAACTCGCGTGCGCTGAGGTGCCGCATCCGCACGCCGTCGTACTTGACCAGGGAGGTCAGCACGACGGTGCGGATCGGCACGTTGATCCCGACGCCCAGGGTGTCGGTGCCGCAGACCACGGTGAGCAGGCCGCGCTGCGTGAGCCGCTCGACCACTCGCCGGTACTTGGGCAGCATCCCGGCGTGGTGGATCCCGACCCCGTGGCGCAGCAGCCGCGAGAGGGTCTTGCCGAAGCCCGTGCCGAAGCGGAACGCCCCGAGCTCAGCAGCGATCGCGTCCCGCTGCTCGCGTGAGGCCACCGTGGTCGAGAGCAGGGCCTGGGCCCGCTCGACGGCGTCCCGCTGGGTGAAGTGCACCAGGTACACCGGGGCCCGCCGGGTGTGCACCAGGTCCTCGACCACCTCGTGCAGGGGCTCGACGACGTAGCTGAAGGTCAGCGGCACCGGACGCTCGGTGTTCGTCACGGTCGCGACGGCGCGGTTGCTGCGCTTCTCGAGGTCCTCGACGAAGAAGTCGACCTCGCCCAGGGTCGCGGACATCAGCAGGAACTGGGTGCGCGGCAGCTCGAGCAGCGGGACCTGCCAGGCCCACCCGCGCTGGGGGTCGGCGTAGAAGTGGAACTCGTCCATGACGACCTGCCCGACGGCGTCCTCGCCCGGCACGGCCGGGTCGTCCACGTGGTCGGGCTGCTCGGCGGCCCCGTCCCCGGTGCGCAGCGCGATGTTGGCGAGGATCTCGGCCGTGCAGCAGATGATCGGGGCGCCGGGGTTCACCGCGCTGTCCCCGGTCATCATGCCGACGTTCTGCGAGCCGAAGGCCTTGACCAGGTCGAAGAACTTCTCGCTCACCAGGGCCTTGAGCGGCGCGGTGTAGTAGGTCCGTCGGCCCTGGGCCAGCGCGACGAAGTGGGCGGCCACCGCGACGAGGGACTTCCCCGACCCCGTCGGCGTCGAGAGGATCACGTGGGAGCCGGTCACCAGCTCGAGCAGGGCCTCGTCCTGGGCGGGGTAGAGCGTGAGGCCCTGGTCCTCGGCCCAGCCGACGAAGGCCGCGTAGAGGGCGTCCGCGTCCTGGGGGTCGGTCGGGATGCGCTCGGCGAGGGTCAGGGGAGTGCTCGTGGTGGTCATCACCGGCCATCCTCCCAGGTGCGGCCGCGCCTCGTGGGGGGTGAGGTGCGGCCGGACCCCGGACGAGGCGTGGGGCGACTCAGGCGAGGGTCTGGACCAGCGAGGAGCCTCGGGGTGACCAGCGGACCGTCGTCGGGGCGCCGTTGACCAGGGCCAGGTGGGGTGGCACGTGCCCGCAGTCGACCTCGCCGATGATCGGGACGCCGAGCCCGCCCAAGGCGTCGAGGACGGCCTCGCGCTGCGTGAGCCCGGGGGAGTCGGGGGCCGAGGTGCGGGCCACGAGGACTGCCCGGGCGTGGTCGAACCAGCCGGCCAGCCGCATCCCGTGCAGGGACCGCGCGGTGTCGAGGGCCGGCGCCTCGGCCGCCTCGACGTACACGACCAGCCCCTCGGGGGCCTCGCGCTCGGCGAAGCCCGGAACGTCGCCGTACGTGGTGCCCTGCAGGTGGTGGATGGTCTCGAGGCAACCGCCGAGCAGACGGCCGGAGACGGTCACCGGCTCCTCGCCGTCGAGCCGCACCCACGTCCCGGCGGTGTCGAAGGAGTAGCCGGTGACCGTGGGGTCGGCCGCCCAGTCGTCGAAGGCCCCACGTCGGTGGGCCCGCGAAGGCGCCTGGCTGAGCACCGCGCCGCGCGGGGCGGTCACGACGTCGAGCCAGGACATGAGGGGTGCGGGCACCTGGTACGGGGTGTCCATGAGGTTCTGGCCGTGCAGGGTCGCCCACCCCGCGCGCACCGTCAGGGGCAGCAGCAGGGTCGTGGTGTCGGAGAAGCCCACCAGCCAGGTGGGTTCGGCCGCCGCGATGCTCTCCCAGTCCAGGTGCGGCAGCAGGTCGATCGCGAGCTGCCCGCCCCAGGGCGGCACGACGGCGCGGACCGCGGGGTCGGTGAGCATCGCCGTCAGCTCGGCCGCGCGCTCGGCGGCCGGTGCGCTGACCACCCCGGCGTCGTCGAGGCAGTCGCCGAGCAGCACCTCGAA
>NZ_JALPKN010000410.1 GCF_023630195.1 Actinotalea sp. C106
GGCCGGGGTCCCCGCAGGGACGCCGGTGGTGCTGGCCGGGCACGACCACGCGGTGGGCACCTGGGCGAGCGGTGCGCGACTCCCCGGCGACCGCGCCGACTCGATCGGCACCACCGAGGCGGTCCTCACGGTGCGGCGATCCCACGGACCAGGCGCCGCCGCCGACGCAGACCGCATCGCCCTCGCCGGCATGAGCCTGGTCCGGACCGTGTCCGGGCGGCACGACGCGGTCCTCGCCGGTTCCTCGAGCGCCGGCGCGATGCTCACCTGGCTCGCCGATCGTGGCGTCGGTGGGGCGCGCGCCGCATGGCCGGAGGTCTCCGTGGACCGGGCGGGGCCCGTCTGCCTGCCCTACCTCTCCGGCAGGCAGACGCCGCACCCCGACCCCGCCGCGCGGGTCCGGCTGCTCGAGCTCGGATCAGGGCCGGGGGGCGCTGCCGTGGAGGTTCCGGTCGACGGCACGCACGCCGGCCGGCTGGCCGGTGCGGTGCTCGAGGGGGTGTGCCTGCAGGCCCGCTGGATGGTGGTCGAGCAGGAGAGGCTGAGCCACGGCGCCTCCTCCAGCGCCGCGACCGACAGCGCCGCGACCGACAGTGCCACGACCGACAGTGCCACGACCGACCCAGGCCGGCTCGTGGTCCTCGGCGGTCCGGCGCTCACGGTCCCCGGCTGGCGGCCCTCAAGGTCGCGACCAGCCCGTGGCCGTCGCGGTGGGTCGAGGCCCCGGAGCCGGTCGCGAGCGGGGCCGCCCTCCTCGCCCTGGTGCGGGCGGGCCTGCTGGGACCGGTCGACGAGACCCTCGTGACGGCGCCCACGCTGGACGTTCGCGAGGTCGCGGGGCAGGCGCCGACCCCGGACCGACGGTTCGACGCCTTCGTGGCCGCAGCCTCGGGCTGAGACCGTCAGCTGCGGTGCGACCCCGGGTCCACGAGCGGGGTCGACAGCCCCAGGAGCACGGCGGGGAGGGTGGCCTCGACGAACGCGGAGCCCGTCGGCGCGGCGTCGCCCGCCAGGGCCTCGCGGGCCAGCCCGCGGATGTAGAGAGAGGTCAGGACGTCGGCGAGCTGGACCGAGCTGATGGTCGGGCGGCGTCCGAGCCGGCCGAGCACGTCGACGAGGATCTCGGCGATCTCGCTCTCGAAGCCGGCGCTCTGCTCCTGGAACCGGGCGCCGCTCTCCGGGGTGCGCATCGCGTGCAGCTGGGCCTCGGTCTGCAGCAGGTACCAGATCCGCGCGTGAGGACGCAGGGCCTCGAGGATCGCGCCGACACTTCCCAGGTCGAACTCGTCCGGGCCTCCGGTCTGGAGCGAGTCGCGGACCAGGCCCACCATGAGTGCCGACTGCTTCTCGTAGAGGGCGTAGAACACGTCCTCCTTGGTCGAGAAGTTCGAGTAGAACGCCCCGCGGGTGTACCCGGCAGCGCTCATCAGGTCGTCGACCGTGGCCCCGTTGAGGCCCTTCTGGGCGAAGACGGCCGCGGCGGCGTCGAGGATCCGCGCACGGGTGTTCGCCCGACGGCGAGTCGGTGCGGGAGCAGGCTGGTCGGTCACGTCCTTGCCAGAGTAACCACCCTCCGCGGGTGGGAGCGCGACCGCAGCGGCACGGGTTGCGACCTTGACGTGCAGGGGCCACCGTGGCCCGATGAGCAGCCCCAGCAGCGATCCCGCGCCCGAGGACTCGACAGGTCTCACCCCGGGCGGCTCGGTCCCCCCGGGGGAGACGCCTCCGGCCGAGAGCGGCGTGTCGGGCGTCTCCGACCGCCAGCCCTCCCTCCCCAGCGCGCGGACCAACAAGCTCGTCTACGTGATCGTGCTCGGCGTCGTGGTGCTCGTCGGGCTGATGTTCGTGGCCTACGCGGTCGGCCTGCTGTAGATCCGCGCGGACCCCCGAGGGGCGGCGTCGGGTGCAGGGCCAGGAGCAGGAGCACCTGCCGGACGGCCGTCGGCGAGACCGGCGCCCGCGGCGGCATCGGGGTCGGCCTGCGTGAGCCAGTCCACCAGCCCGCACACCGCGTCGGTGCAGCCCCCGCAGCCCGTGGTGGCCCGGGTCGCCCGGGCGACGTCCGCGGTGCAGCGCGCGCCCGCGGGCCCGCTGGCCACGAGGTCTCCCTTGGTGACGCCG
>NZ_JALPKN010000411.1 GCF_023630195.1 Actinotalea sp. C106
CGCGTCCGCGGCGGGCGCCGAGCGCCCCTACCGCTACCTCGGCGCCGCGGCCGACCCGGGCCAGCCCGAGGTCGGCGACCTCGGAGTGCCGCCGCCTGTCCCCCGCTGACCCGTCGTGACGCCCTGCGGCCCGAGCTGGACGAGCAGGACCGCAGGACGTCAGGGGCCAGGCCTCAGCGCAGAGGGGTGGCGTCCCGGTTCGCGATGTACCCGGGGCGGTGGTCGGCGGCGCCGAAGGGCTCCTCGAGGGCGTTCTCGACGCTGTTGAACACGAAGAAGATGTTCGAGCGCGGGAACGGGGTGATGTTGTTGCCCGAGCCGTGCATGATGTTGGCGTCGAACCAGAGGGCCGAGCCTGCCGGGCCGGTGAACTGGTCGATGCCCAGGCCGTGGGCCATCTCGGTGATGGCGGCCTCGGAGGGCACACCGGCCTTCTGCTCCTTGAGGGAGGAGCGGTAGTTGTCCTCGGGGGTCTCACCGAGGCTGGGTACGAAGGTCCGGTGCGAACCGGGCATGACCATGAGCCCGCCGTTGAACGGGTAGTTGTCGGTCAGCGCGATCGAGCAGCTCACGGCGCGCGGGATCGGCATGCCGTCCTCGGCGTGCCAGGTCTCGAAGTCCGAGTGCCAGTAGAAGCCTGAACCGGCGAAGCCGGGCATGTAGTTGACCCGCGTCTGGTGCAGGTAGACCTCCGAGCCGAGCAGCTGTCGCGCGCGCTCGAGGATCCGCGGGTCGCGGGAGAGGGCGTCGATCGCGGGGCTGAGGTCCTGGACCTCGAAGATCGACCGCACCTCCCCCGAGGTCTTCTCGGTGATGACCCGCTCGTCAGCCTTGAGGGCGGGCGTGGTGGTCAGGCGGGTCAGCTCCTGGCGGTAGGCCAGCACCTCGTCGCCGGTGATCATGTCCTCGAGGATCGTGAAGCCACGCTCCTCGTGGGCAGCCAGCGCGCCGGCGTCGAAGGGGCCGTCCTGCGCGCGCCCCCACACCGTGCGGTGCTCCCGGGTGAGGGTGCCACCTGGCGCGGTGAGGCGCGTGGGGTAGAGGTCCTGGCGGGCGTCCTGGGTCGTGGTCATGCGATCTCCTCGTGCAGCGTCGTTCCGGATCCGGGGTCGGGACGCTGAGGTGGAGGTCGAGCACGGGCCCAGCACTGGGCAGAGACGGGGTACGGCATACGAGCGACGAGCGGCGCGGCTGTCTGGGCACCTCCCGGAAGGCACATCGGTGGGTCGCGTGCTGGCCACGCTACCGATCTGTGCGCTGTTGTCCACCTCGACGGCGCTGGGCACACTGGCCTCATGATCCGACGGCGAGTGCTCGTCCGGGGGCGCGTGCAGGGGGTGGGGTACCGCTGGGCCTGCGAGGCAGAGGCCACGCGGCGCGGGGTCGCGGGCTGGGTGCGCAACCGGGCCGACGGCGCGGTCGAGGCGGTGCTCGAGGGGCCCGAGGCCGAGGTCGAGGAGGTGCTGGCCTGGGCCCGGCGCGGGCCGGGTCAGGCTCGGGTCGAGGAGGTCGTGGTCGAGGACGGCGAGCCCGAGGGGCTCGTCGACTTCCGCATCACGGGGTGAGGAGGGCCGGTCTGCCTCAGTCCCAGAAGGGCGGCAGCTCGTCGTCCATCTCGTCGACGGGGATGTGGTCCAGGGTGGGTGCGCTCATGCCTACTGTCTTCGGCAGGTCGGCCCCCTGACTTCAGGGACCTTTGGCGCAGAGGATGTGAACAGTCTGTTACGACGTCTCCGGCACGACCCCTCACGCCGCGTCGAGGCTCAGGCCTCGTAGACCTGTCCGTCCTCGAGCCTCAGGTCGATCGTGGCCAGCGGCTCGGTCGCCGGTCCCTCGAGGTTCTCCCCCGTCGCCGGGTCGAAGACCGACTGGTGGCACGGGCACACCAGCTCCTCGCCCGCGGGTGCCACGGTGCACCCCTGGTGGGTGCAGATCCCGGTGAGTCCCACCACGGCGTCCTGCCCGGTCCGGCTCACCACCACCGGACCGCCGGTCGCCCCGGTGACGACCACGGCCCCGCCGATCGGGACGGCGGCGAGGGCCACGAGGGCCCCTGGCACGGTCGGGGCGTCGGGATCCGGGGCGACGAGCTCGGGCCCG
>NZ_JALPKN010000412.1 GCF_023630195.1 Actinotalea sp. C106
CCTCGTCGCAGGCCGGGCCCCGTGCCCACGCCGCCGGGTGGGCACGCGCTGCGCATCGACCCCCTCGGCTCGCGGCGCGCGAGCCCCCGCGGTCTCCCGGTGGTCGAGGAGACCTCGGCCGGCGGCCTGGTCATCGAGCACGCCCGCGGGCTGCCCCATGCCGCGGTGATCGCCCGCCGCAACCGCGCGGGTCGCCTGGAGTGGTGCCTGCCCAAGGGGCACCTCGAGGGCCCCGAGACCCCCGAGGAGGCGGCTGTCCGGGAGATCGCCGAGGAGACCGGCATCCACGGTGAGGTGGTCCAGGCCCTCGGGACGATCGACTACTGGTTCACCGGGGACGACCGGCGCGTGCACAAGGTGGTGCACCACTTCCTGCTCGACGCGCACGGCGGGGAGCTCACGGTCGAGGGAGACCCCGACGGCGAGGCCGAGGATGTCGCCTGGATCGCGATCGTGGACCTGCCCGACCGGCTGGCCTACCCCAACGAGCGCCGACTGGCCATCGCCGCCTCCGCGGTGCTCACACGTCGCGCATGAGAGCACCTGCGGGTCGCTCCCGCCGGGCTGCCGTCCTGGCAGGCCTCGCGCTGACCACGGCCCTGACCCTGGGGCCCCTGGCCGCCGTCGCCCTGCTCACGGCCCCGCCCTCGGCCGCCGGCACCCCGGGCACCGCGAGCACCCTCCCGGCCACGGTCGAGGAGGACGGCCTCCCGATCTCGGTGACCGTCGACGCGGTCACCCCCCAGGTCCTCACGCCCGGCGAGGACCTCCGCCTGCGCGTCACCCTGGACAACCTCGGTGACGCCGCGGTCGTCGAGCCCCGCGTCCTGGTGCACCTCGACCCCCGCTCCTTCATCTCCCGCAGCTCTCTGGACCGCTGGCGCACGGCCGGCCCCGAGGACTCCCTGGGCACGGTCGTGCTGCAGGTGGACCTCGAGGAGCCGCTGGGGGCCGGGGCGAGCACCTCGCAGACCGTCACGGTCCCCGCCGCGTCCCTCGGCCTGAGAACGAGTCCGACGGCGTGGGGGGCCCGGGGCGTTGCGGTCCAGGTCGTCGACGTCGACGACGCGGCGAGGCGCACCCAGGGCGTGGCCCGCACGTTCGCCCTGTGGTTCCCCCTGGAGGAGGTGACGGCGACCCGGGTGAGCGTGCTGGTCCCCGTCGTCGGCCCGGCACCGGACCAGAGCGAGGAGGGGTGGACGGCCGAGCTCGACGAGCTCACCGGCCCGGAGGGGCGTCTCACCGCCATGCTCGAGGCCACCGGCGAGCACCGGCACGTGACCTGGGCCGTCGACCCCTGGCTGGTGGACGCGGCCTCGGGGGCACTGAGCGGCACGGGGGCCGAGGAGCCGACCCCGGGCGAGGAGGAGGGCACCGCCGACCCTGACCAGGACGGCTCGACCAGCACCGCCGCGCCCGAGGACCCCGAGGACCCCGAGGACCCTGCGGCCGAGGGTACGGAGAGCGGCGACGGCGAGCCCGCGGACCCCGACGACCCGGACGCGGGCGACGAGGGGGGTGGCGACGTCCCCTCGACGACCGCCGAGGCCTGGGCCGCGACCCTCGTCGAGGACACCACCAACCGTGACGTGCAACTGCTGCCCTACACGGACCTCGACCTCGCGGCCCTCGCGCACACCCAGGACGAGGACCTCCTGGACATGGGCGTCGCGCGCTCTCAGATCCGCGCGGTCGACGGCCCGCTGCCCGACGGCGCGGCGCTCTCCTTGGCCTGGCCCCTCGAGGAGGCCCCTGACCTCGCGACCGCCGCCCTGGTCGCGGACCGTGGGGCCCTCGTCGTCGGCCCCGGGACGCTGCCCTCCCCGGCGGTCCTGACCTACACCCCCACGGGCCGGACCACGGTCACGACCGCGAACGGCGACGCGGCGGTGCTCGTCCCCGACGAGCGCCTGTCCACGGCCCTGCGGACCGGTGGCGCGGCGATGCCCCTGCCTACCGCGGACCCTGCGAGCACCGAGGGCGGAGCCGAGGCCGGTGCCCTGGACGTCAGCCCCGCCGAGGGCCACGAGGGCGCCGCGCTCTCCCCGGCCGAGGCCGCGCAGGACCTCCTCGCCGAGCTTGCGGTCATCACCC
>NZ_JALPKN010000413.1 GCF_023630195.1 Actinotalea sp. C106
ACTTCTTGGGCATGTCGCCATCCTTCATCACAAGGAAGCGGCATCAGACCCGTGACGGTTCAGCACGCGCCCAGCGGTGTCGTAGAACGTGTGGGCCACGACTCGGCCGCGGGTTGCGGAGCCATCACTGTGTGCGGGACCGCCGTCGGACGACTCCGTCTGAGTCTGGAACGGACGCATCAGCCCGTCGTAGAGAGTGCTCTCGACGTGCTGAGTGGACCCGTCAGCGCCGATCATGCGGGTCACGACCGAGTTCAACCCGTTCGCCTGCACGCGGTAGGCGTAGGCGACCGAGGGCTTCGCGGCTCCTTGCCGGTCGGGCGCACGCACCTCGAGGAGCCGGCCCAGGGCGTCGTACGAGCCCGTCGTCCTCTTGCCGTTCGGGTCCCGTGTCTCGACGACGGTGCCTAGCAGAGGGTTGTAGACCGTCGTGGAGGTCAGGCCGGTCAAGGGCCCGGACCCGTCCGGGTCCGGAGACGTCGTGACCGTCTCCCGGAGCAGCCCTCCGGTGGAATGGGTGTACGTGGTCGAGGTCACTCGACCCAGCGCGTCCTTGACCTGCGTCGGACGCCCCCAGGCGTCGTAGGCGAGGACTTCGTTGGCCTTGATGTAGCCCTGTCGGGTTGATGCCTGGAGCGTTCCCGCTGTTCGGCTCAGGTTCGGGTCGACCTGCCACGTCTCAAGCGCCCGGCCTCGTGCGTCGAGTGTCACCAGCGTGTCCGAGATGACATCACGCGGACGCGACACCGTCTCGCCGCAGGCGGCGCCGACCACCTCGACGCGCGAGGCGATACCCACCATGTGCGCCGCGACGAACGCGGCATTCGAGCTGTGCCCGTACGTCATGGTGGTGCAGGTGCCGTCGTCGGCGACGGCGAGGTCACCTGCGTCGTCGACGGTCTTCACCTGACCGTTGCCGTCGTAGTTCGTGGTCGAACGCGTCCGTCGCTCCAGCGTCCCGGCCTGGGTGAACGAGAAGCCGTAGCCCGTCGTCTTGCCGACGAGGGTTGCCTTGGTCCCGTCCGCACCGGTCGCGGTCGTGACGAGGCCGCTGGGCACTGTGACCGTCTGCGAGACGATCCGGGAGCCGTTCATCTCCTCAGCAGAGAAGACCTGTCCCTGGAAGCGTTCGTGGTCGGTGAAGGTGAGCTCATGGCCTGCGGGGCCAGCCGTGAGCTGCCCGCCCAGTCCGCGGAAGTACCTCGACGTGCTCGAGGTCGCCTCCCCGTCCTCCCCCACGGTCGTGGTGACCGAGGAGTACCCGCGGAAGTCGGAGTAGGTGACCTCCTTGGGCTTGACGAGCGCACCGGTGGGCTTCATCCACCGCCCTCCGCCACCGTAGGTGTAGCGCGTCGTCACCTGACCCGAGCCGGTGACCAGATCAGGCTTCCCGGGGGCCAGCGAGGCTCCGTTCTCGACCACGGACTCGACGACGTACTTGTGGAACCAGTCCTTCGCGTCCTTCGTGTGGCCCTCAGGGTCCCAGTCCACGGGGAAGCAGAGCTTGTCGTTGGTCCGCGCGTCCGTGGGCAACGCCGAGGCGGTGCACTCGGTCCGGTAGTTGACCGAGGTGAGCGCCCCGGACTCGGTGCGGATCGCGGTCACCCTGGGGCGCCACATCGGAGGAGGGCCGTCCGTGACGGAGTCGACGCGGTTCTTCAGCATCTCGTTGGCGAAGAGCACGGGCGGCACCGACAGGTCGTCCCCTGTCGCGGCGGTCCCACCGTGCCCGGTGTGGGTGATCGACTTGAGCCAGAGGATCTTCCCCGCGCTGCCCTTGCCGACGCCGTCGTTCGGGTTCAGGTAGGACTGGTCCAGAGTCCACGAGTCGACCGGCTGGTACGCCGAACCGTCGTAGGTCTTGGTCGCGACCTTCTCCAGCTGGTAGCGATCGAAGAAGACCGGCGACCTCTGGTCCTTGCAGGTCGAGGCGCCGCTCTTGCAGTAGAGGTCTGTCGGGACGTCCGGCCACGACGCCTTGTTGGCGAGCATCGCGTCGAGTGCACACTCGGCCTGGCTGCCCTCACACCTAGGGCGTGTCTCCTATATCCGTGACCAGGTGAGGCACGCGGCCAGGACGACGGCGGCGCGG
>NZ_JALPKN010000414.1 GCF_023630195.1 Actinotalea sp. C106
GCGACCGGGCGTGACCTCGGCCCGGGTCGTCGCCCGGGCACGTGTGCGGCAGGGCTGGGCACGCGTCCGTCGGGCGTTCGTCCCGGTGCTCCTGGCGAGCGCCGCGGCAGGGCTGGCCTGGGCGATCGCCCACCACGTGCTCGGCCACCCCTACCCGTTCTTCGCCCCCGTCTCGGCATGGGTCGCGCTCGGGTTCACGGCCGACCGTCAGCTGCGCCGCGTGGCCGAGCTCGCGATCGGCGTCGCCGTCGGGGTGCTGCTGGGTGACCTGCTGGTGCACGTGATCGGCAGCGGGGCCGTACAGATCGCCGTCGTCCTGGCTGCTGCGGGGCTCGTCGCCCGGTTCATCGACCGCGGGGCCCTGCTCGCGACCCAGGCCGGGGTCCAGGCCATCGTCATCGTGGGGCTGCCGGCGGCGCAGTCGGGCGGCCCGGTCGACCGGTGGGTCGACGCCCTGGTCGGTGGGGGAGTCGCCCTCGTGGCAGCCGCGCTGTGGCCCCAGGACCCGCGCCGCCGGATCCGGTCCCTCGCGGAGGAGGGCATCCAGGAGATCACCGAGGTCGTGAGCCTGCTCGGGCGCGGCCTGGTCCGTGGTGACGAGGAGGACGTCGAGGAGGCCCTCGTGCGGGGCCGTGCCTCGCAGCCCGTGCTCGACCAGTGGCGCTCGGAGGCGGCCAACGCCCGGCAGAACGCCCGGGTCTCCCCGACCAACCGTCGGCACCGGGGTGAGCTGGGTGACCTCGAGACCGCTGCGGTGCGGGCCGACCGTGCCATGCGCAACGCCCGGGTGCTGTCCCGCCGCTGCGCGATGCTCGTGCGTGACGGCCACGAGGTCGACCGGCTGGCCGAGCTGGTCCTCGAGCTCTCGACCGCCTGCCACGACCTGGGTGACGCGCGCGGGGCCGGTGCGGTGCCCACCCAGGCCCGCGAGCGGCTCGCCGTCGTCGCGCGGGCCTGCGACCCGTGGGAGGTCTCCCCGGACGACTGGCAGGTGCAGGGCGTGGTGCTCCTGCTGCGCTCCCTGGTGGTCGACCTGCTCGAGGTCGCGGGCACCGAACCGGGGGTCGCGCGGGGCCTGCTGCCCGACATCTGAGATGGCCCCCGCCTGTCCCTCATGTCCCGGGATGTCCGTCCCGATCCCTGGAGGGTGACCCTCGTCGACGTGCTCGAGCCCCGGGACCGGGTGGCGGCCGGTCGGGTCGCGGCGACCCTGACCGCGATCGGTGCTGTCGTGCTCGTCGCCTACGAGGGGTACAACGTCGTGATCGACCGGGTCGGGAGCAGCCCGACCTCCTTCGCGGTGTGCGTCGTGGCTGCTGTCGCGCTGCTCCTCACGGCCATCTCCTTCCGGCGGCGGCCCCTGCAGATGCCGCGGGTCACCTTCCTCGCCCTGCCGGTGGTCGCGACCTTCGTCGTGACCGGGTTCAACCTCTGGACCCAGGACGCGAGCACCGCGGCACGGTTCAGCCTCACCTTCGCGGTGGTCTACGCGGGTGGGTACCTGCGCGCCCCCGCGGCCTGGTTCGTCATGGTGGTCGCGACGGTGTGCGACGCCGTGGTCGTCCTCACGGTCCTGCCGCCCGGCGCGGTGGCCTCCGAGCTGGTGATCGCCTCGGTGGCCTTCGGTGCGCTGACCGGCGTGCTGGTCAGCGCGGGCAGGCGCAACGAGGACCTGGTCGCCGAGCTGAACCGGTGGGCGACGATGGACTCGCTGACCGGTCTCGCCAGCCGGCGCGCCTTCGAGCAGGCGGCCCGCGAGGCGCTCGAGTCCCCGGACCAGCAGCGCGGGACGGGGCTGCTGGTGATCGACCTCGACCGCTTCAAGGAGCTCAACGACGCGCACGGGCACCCCGCGGGGGACGCGGCGCTGGTCCACGTCGGACAGGTGCTCCGCGGCCACGTGCGGCCGCAGGACGTGGTCGGTCGGCTCGGGGGAGACGAGCTCGCGGTGCTCCTGCCCGAGGTCGACGGCCAGGCCCTGCGCCACCGGGCCGAGGCCCTGCGGCACGCGGTCCAGGCCGAGCCTCTGGTCTGGGAGGGCGTGGCGGTGCCCCTCTCGCTGAGCGCCGGCGGGGCGCACGT
>NZ_JALPKN010000415.1 GCF_023630195.1 Actinotalea sp. C106
CGGCCGGTGCGCTGACCACCCCGGCGTCGTCGAGGCAGTCGCCGAGCAGCACCTCGAACCCGCGCGAGCGCAGGTGCTCGACGGCCACCTCGAGGCGCGGGCGCAGCACGGCGGCGACGCCCGCCGACGGCGCGGTCACGCCGATCACGTCCCCGGGACGCAGGGAGGCCGGGTAGCGAAGGGTCACACGGTCGAGTGTGGCACCAGGGTGGGGTCCAGGTCTGCGCAGACCTGGATCAGCCGGGCGCGCAACGCGCCCGACCTCTCGGCGAAGCCGCGCTGCCGGGCGACGTACTCGGCCTTGCCCTCGGGGGTCTCGATCGCCACGGCCTGCTCACCGAGGCTCGACACGTCGTAGGGGGAGGCCTGCATGTCGAGGGTGCGGATCTCGCGCGCCAGGGCGAAGCAGTCCAGGGCGAGGTCTCCGGGCACGGCGGGGCCGAGCTTCGAGGCCCACTTCCAGAGGTCCATGTTCGCGTGCAGGCACCCGGGCTGCTCGAGCTCGGGCTGGTTCTCGCGGGTGGGCTGCAGCCGGTTGCGGCCCACGGCCTGCGGCGTGAAGAAGCGGAAGGCGTCGATGTGGGTGCAGCGCAGCGGGTGGGACTCCACCACGGCGTCGGTGCCCTCGCGACCGAGGCGCAGGGGCAGGGAGTGGCGGCGTCGGGCGTCGTCCTGGCGGTAGACCATCGCCCACTCGTGCAGACCCAGGCAGCCGGTGTGCGCGGGACGGCCCGCGGTCGCCGAGAGCAGGTGGTGGACGTACCGCACCGTGCTGCCCCGGTCGGCGAGGAAGGCCTCGACGTCGAGCCGCACCACGCCGTCCCCGTCCTCGCGGTACCACCGCCACCCCGCGTGCTCGGACGAACCCTCGGGGGTCGGGGACAGGGCCAGGCCCGGCCCGGGGTGCCAGCGCCGCAGCAGAGAGGGCTTGGTGCCGTAGTAGTCGAAGAGGAAGTCGTCGATCGGGTGCCGCTCGCCCGCGGCGCGGCGTGCACGGTGGTCCGCGGTGAGCTCGTCGGCGCGGGCCTGGTGCGCCCGGGCCTGCGGGAGCCAGAGGCTGGCAGGCAGCACCTCGGGCGCGAGGTGGTGCGGGACGACGGTCGGCATCGTCCCAGGGTAGATCCGCCCCGGGGTCCATCACTCAGGGTGGCGTCGGCTGCGTGGGCCTAGGGTCGCAACGAGACCAGGAGGCACCATGACCGACCCCACGCACGGCGATCGGCCCGAGCCCGTCTCGCGGCGTCCGGACCGCGACTCGTTGCGCTCGCGGCTGCGTCGGATCCCCGCGCTCGCGGGCCCGCTGCCCGAGCTCGCCCCCGCCGACGCCCCCGCTGAACCGGTCGAGCTGTTCCTGCGCTGGTTCGAGGAGGCGCTCGAGCGCGGCGTGCCCGAGCCGCACACCTTGACCGTCGCGACGGTGGGGCCCGACGGTCAGCCCTCGAGCCGCGTCGTGGTGCTCGACGACGTGGTCGACGGCGCGTGGAGGTTCGCGACCGATGCGCGCAGCCGCAAGGCCCAGGACCTCGAGGCCCGGCCGCAGGTCGCCCTGTGCTTCTACTGGCAGCCCCAGGGCAGGCAGGTGCGCGTCGAGGGCGTCGCGCGACAGGTCGACGTCCCGGCCTCGGCGGAGGACTTCCTGAGCCGCTCTCCCGCCTCGCGCGCGGCCGCCCTGGCGGCGCGGCCGGGGGAACCTCTCGAGGAGGTCGACGAGCTCGCCGAGGCGACCCGCCAGGCCGCCGAGGAGATCGAGCGGTCCCCGGACCTCGTGCTGGCGACCTGGGTCGTGTACGAGGTCGAGCCGACGCGGGTCGAGTTCTGGCAGGGGAGCGGTGACCGGGCGCACCGGCGGCTGGTCTACGAGCGCGACGAGGAGGGCTGGAGCAGCGGGATGCGTTGGCCCTAGGGCCCGGCCCGGCTCGGGGCCAGCCCGTCCGGGCTCGGGCCGCCGTGCTCTGCCGGCTCGTCGTGCTCGGCGAGCTCCCGGAAGGCGTCGGGGACGGCCCCCTCGCGGTGCACCAGCACGGGCAGGTAGCCGACGCTCGCGGTGCCGAACCGGCCGCGGATCGCGTCG
>NZ_JALPKN010000416.1 GCF_023630195.1 Actinotalea sp. C106
GTGACGCCAGACGTGCCCGAGGCCGACCTCGGCGGCCCCGAAGGCCCCGAGCTCGCTGCCGGGGGCGAGCGCCGCCCGGTCGACCAGTCCCGGGGAGGCCCCGCGGAAGGTCTGGACCGCGGCGTCGGGGTCGGCGAGGAGGACGAGGTCGGCGCCGTCCTCGGCCATGACGTGCAGCAGCCGGGCGGTCGCCGCGGTCACCTCCTGGTAGTCGTCGACCACGACGAGCTGCCAGCGCGGTCGAGGGGTCCCCGGGACCTCTGCCTCCCAGGACCGCAGGGCCTCGGCAGCCTCGTCGACCACCACCGCCGCGTCGAAACGTGCCCCCGTGTCCGGGGTCCCGGTGCGCAGCCGGGTGACCTCGAGGTACTCGCGGTAGACGGCGGCCGCAGCGACCCACTCGAGGCGGTCGTGCCGGCGTCCGAGCCGGTGCAGGTCCTCGGGGCGCAGGCCACGCTCCGCGGCGCGCATGAGCAGGTCCCGCAGCTCGTCGCGGAAGGCGCGCAGCCCCAGGGCACCCTCGGGGACGCGCGGCGGCCAGGTGACCCCTGCCCCCTCCCCCGCCGCGTGGCCCTCGAGGAGGTCCGCGAGGACGAGGTCCTGCTCGGGCCCGCTGATCAGGGCGGGAGGCGGTTCACCGAGCAGAGCGGCCCGGGCACGCAGCACCGCGAAGGCCGCCGAGGAGGCGGTGCGGACGACGGGCCGGCCGGAGGTCTGGCGCAGTCGTGCGGAGAGCTCGTCCCGGAGCGTGGCCGCGGACCGCCGGGTCGGTGCCAGGAGCAGGACCTGCTCGGCGTCGACCTCACCCCGCTCGATCCGGTCGGCGACGATCTCGAGGGCCGTCGTCGTCCGCCCGGTGCCTGCCGCACCGCGCACGAGGAGCGCGGGACCGCGGTGGTCGACCGCGCGCTGCTGGTCGGCGTCGAGGGTGCACCGTGGCGCGGCGGGCGCCGGAGGGCGCAGGGTCACGGGGGCGAGCACGGGACGATCCCATCACAGCCCACCGACAGTCCGGACCGTGAGGCCCGGCCCTCAGCCTTCCTCGGGGACCTCCACCTCGGGGAACGCCCAGCCGTTGGGGACGCACGGAGCGACCTCGACCGTCTGCTGCTGCATCAGGGGGGCGAGCTCGCCCTCGGCCGGGCACTCGACGTGCCCGTGGCCGAGCAGGTGCCCGACCTCGTGGTTGATCAGGTACTCGCGGTACTGCGTGCGGTCCTCGAACTCGTCAGTCGCCCGCACCCAGCGCATGTGGTTGATCACGGCCTTGCCCTCGATCGCGCACGAGTACAGGCCGCGGGTCTCGAGCGGGGCGCAGGTCTGGTCGACCGTCCCGGGCGAGACGAGCTGGACGCGGTGCTGGGCATCCCCTGTGGTCCGGGCGAAGCTGACCGACCCGTCAGCCCCCCAGCCACGAGGGTCGTTGAGGATCCGCATGACGGTCGCGCCGAAGAGCTCGGGGTCGACGTCGAGCCCCTCCTCGATCTCGACCCGCACCGTCTGCACGGGCAGGCTCGGGTCAGGGGCCTCCTGCTCGCCGGGCACGACGACGAGCTCGCCCGAGCCGGCCTCCGGCACGTCGGTGCTGAGCAGCCCCGCCTCCCGATCGGCCAGCGTCAGCCCGTCGGCGTCGACCGCGTCCGGGTCGGGCTCGACAGGGGTCGGCGTGGGCAGAGGCGTCGGTGGCACCAGCTCGACCGGGTCGGAGACCTCGGGCAGGTCAGAACCGTCCACCCGCCCCAGCCCCTGACCTGCCGCGGCGGCGTCCTCGGCCGGGGCAGCGGCGGGGGTCGACGACGGGGTGCCCACGTCCTCGCGAGAGTCGTCCGGCGAGACCACCCCGAGGGCCGATGCCTCGGTCTGCGGGCCGACGACCCGGTCGAGGGCCGCCCCCGTGCCCAGACCGGCTCCCAGGGAGAGGATCCCGGCCGTCGCGAGAGTCAGCGATCCGAAACGGGGGCCGCGACGACGTCGTCGGCTGTGACCGTGGCGCGGTCCGCGGGCGCTCGTCGACACCGCCGCGCGGGCGCGGCGGGGCTGAGCAGGACGAACGACCACGCGCCCCATGGTC
>NZ_JALPKN010000417.1 GCF_023630195.1 Actinotalea sp. C106
CCATGAGCCCGGTCGGCCGCACGGGCCCGGCGAGGAACCAGCCGGCGACCTCGGCGCCCCCCGTCTCGGCGTTGTCCGTGCTGACGAAGACCAGGGCGGGGTCGACCTGGAGGCCCGCGGCGGCGAGGGTCTCCCGGAAGGCCGCGTAGCGGTCGCGCGCGTCCTGCTGGCTGAGGTTGCCCACGAAGCCGACCCGCCGGTGCCCGTGGGCGAGCAGGTGCCGGACCGCGGCACTGGTGCCGCCGTGGTTGTCGGGCACCGCCGTCGGGACGGCCAGCCCGCCGGCGTGGTCGCTCGCGACGACCACGGGCATCCCTGCTTCGCGCAGCCTGCGCAGGTACGTCGGGTCCACCGCCGAGGTGACCGAGAGCACGGCGTCGGCCCGGTCCCAGGCCACCGGCAGGGTGAAGGTCGTGGGTTCGGTGATCCGGTCGCTGTGCTGACCCACGTCGAGGGTCTGCATGACGACGGCCTTGCCGCCCCGGGCGGCGAGCTCGCGGGCCACCCCGGTCAGCAGCGTCCCGAAGTAGTAGCCCCCCGTGCTGTGCGAGAGGACCAGAAGGGTCGGCACGTGCTGCATCCGGCTCTCTCCGCTCGTCGGGGGGTCGGGCGTCGTCGGGGGACGGTCACCACCTGTCCCCGTGCCTATCGGCACGTGGGGGGCGACTGTGAGGTCAGTCTCGCGCACGAGGGCCCCGAGCTCCGCATTCGTCGCCGCGCCCGGACTAGGGCACACTAGGTGGCGAGGACTGTGCGACCTGCGTCGTCCTCCGTCGTGGAGCACCGGCGGGCCACGCCCGCGTCAGCCGCCGCGAGCCCCGACCAGATCCACCGCCGGAAAGGCGACCACCCATGCCCTCCTTCTCCTCCCTCGGCGTGCCCGAGGTCCTCGTCCGCTCGCTCACCGAGCGCGGCCTCACCGAGGCCTTCCCCATCCAGGCCGCGAGCCTGCCCGACACCCTCGCCGGGCGCGACGTGCTCGGTCGCGGCCGCACCGGCTCGGGCAAGACCCTCGCCTTCTCCATCCCGATCGTGACCCGCCTCGCGGCCACGCCCGTGCAGGGCAAGCGGCGTCCCCGCGCCCTGGTCCTGGCCCCCACCCGGGAGCTCGCGACCCAGATCGCCGCGACCCTCGAGCCGCTGGCCCAGGCCGCCGGGCTGCGCGTGACGACGATCTTCGGCGGGGTCTCCCAGCACCGCCAGGAGGTCGCGCTCGCGGCCGGGGTCGACGTCGTCGTCGCCTGCCCGGGGCGCCTCGAGGACCTGCTCGGCCAGAAGGTGCTGACCCTCGACACGATCGAGATCACCGTGCTCGACGAGGCCGACCACATGGCTGACCTGGGGTTCCTGCCCGGGGTCAAGCGGATCATGTCCGCCACCCCCCAGCGTGGTCAGCGCCTGCTGTTCTCGGCCACCCTGGACCGCGGTGTCGACCAGCTCGTCAAGCGCTTCCTCGACAACCCGACCACCCACTCGGTCGACTCGGCCGAGTCCCCGGTCGCAGCCATGACCCACCACGTCTTCACCGTGGACGGGCCCGAGACCAAGCGTCAGGTCGTCGAGACCCTCGCCTCCGGGACGGGCCGCCGGCTGCTGTTCATGCGGACCAAGCACCAGGCCAAGAAGCTCGCCAAGCAGCTCACCGCCGCCGGGATCCCGGCCGTGGACCTGCACGGCAACCTGAGCCAGAACGCGCGCGAGCGTAACCTCGAGGCCTTCTCGACCGGTGGGGTGCGGGTCCTCGTCGCCACCGACATCGCCGCCCGCGGCATCCACGTCGACGACGTCGAGCTCGTCGTGCACGTGGACCCGCCTGCCGAGCACAAGGCGTACCTGCACCGCTCGGGCCGCACCGCCCGGGCCGGCTCGGGGGGCGACGTCGTCACCCTCGTGCTCCCCGAGCAGACCGGGGACGTGCGGACCCTGCAGCGCCTGGCGAAGATCACCGCCCGTCCCCAGCCGGTCACGGCCCAGTCGGCCGCGCTGACCGCCCTGGTCGGCGAGGTCGCCGCCCACGTCACGCCGGCCCCCGTCGCGGCGCCCTCGAGCCAGCGGT
>NZ_JALPKN010000418.1 GCF_023630195.1 Actinotalea sp. C106
GCCGGCCCAGGTGCGCGGCCGCGCCCTGCTCGACGGGGTGGACCTGCTCACCCTCAGCCCGCGCGAGCTGCGCCGGGCCCGCGGCAGCCGCCTGGGCTTCGTGTTCCAGGACCCGATGACCTCCCTCAACCCCCTGCTGACCATCGAGCGGCAGATCACCGAGGGGATCGAGGAGCACCGCGGAGCCACCCGGCGCGAGGCGCGGGCGCGGGCCCGCGACCTGCTCGACATGGTCGGGATCCCCGACCCCGACAGCAGGCTCGAGACCTACCCGCACCAGATGTCCGGCGGGATGCGTCAGCGGGTCATGATCGCCATCGCCCTCGCGTGCGAACCGACCATGCTCATCGCCGACGAGCCCACCACGGCCCTCGACGTGACCACCCAGGCGCAGATCATCGACGTGGTCCGTGAGCTGCAGGAGCGCATCGGGATGGCGGTGGTGTGGATCAGCCACGACCTCGGCGTGGTCGGTGGCCTGGCCGACGAGGTCGTCGTCATGTACGGCGGCCAGGTGGTCGAGCAGGCCCCCATCACCGAGCTGCACCGCTCCCCCGCGCACCCCTACACGCGCGGCCTGCTCGGGGCCCGGCCGCGCCTCGGCGAGGTCCGGGCCGAGCTCACGGCCATCCCGGGCTCCCCGCCCGACCCGCGGGACCTGCCCCCGGGCTGCGTCTTCTACGAGCGGTGCCCGATCCAGTCCGCGCGGTGCGCCCACGAGGTCCCGCCGCTGGCCGAGGTCTCCCCTGGGCACCGTGCCCGCACCTTCTGCGTGGAACCCCGATGAGCCCGACGACGCCCCTGCTGTCCGTCCGAGACCTGTGCGTCCGGTTCCCCGCCGCCCGTGAGGGCCGCACGCGCCGGTGGGTGCACGCGGTCGAGGAGGTCTCCTTCGACATCCCCCGCGGCACCACCCTGGGCCTGGTCGGCGAGTCCGGCTCGGGCAAGTCCACCATCGGCAACGCGCTGACCGGGCTGGTGCCCGCGACCTCGGGCACGGTCGAGCTCGCGGGCGAGGACGTGCTGGCGGCCCGCGGCTCACGGGCCCGCGAGCTCCGGCGTCGGATCGCGATGGTCTTCCAGGACCCGTACGCCTCCCTCGACCCGCGCCGCACGGTCGGCGCCACCATCCGCGAGCCCCTCGACGTCCATCGGCTTCTCGGTGACCGCCGCGCGCGCGACGCCCGGGTCGCCGAGCTGCTGGGCCTGGTCGGTCTCCCGGCGGGGGCGGCCCAGCGCTACCCGCACGAGATGTCCGGCGGTCAGCGCCAGCGGGTCAGCATCGCGCGGGCCCTGGCCGGGGACCCGGACCTGGTGGTCCTCGACGAGGCCACGGCCTCGCTCGACGTCTCGGTCCAGGCCCAGATCATGAACCTGCTGCGCCGGCTGCAGGGCGAGCTCGGCCTGACCTACCTGTTCATCGCCCACGACCTCGCCGCGGTCGAGCACATGAGCCACGACGTGGTCGTCATGTACCTGGGCCGGGTCATGGAGCACGGCAGCCGTACCGCCCTGTACCGGCAACCGGCCCACCCGTACACCCAGGCCCTGATGTCTGCGATCCCCGACGACGACCCCGTGGTCGAGCGGTCCCGCGAACGCATCCTGCTGACCGGGGAGCTGCCCAGCCCGCTGAACCCGCCCTCAGGCTGCGTGTTCCGGACGCGATGCCCCCTCGCGGTCGAGGCCTGCGCCGGGGTGATCACACCGCGCGACTTCGCGGCCGACCACCGAGCCTGGTGCATCCGCACCGACGAGGCGCTGCGGACCGAGCGGCTCCGGTCGGCCGCACGCTGACCGGCTGCTGCGGCCGCACCGCCGGGTCAGCCGGTGCGGCGGTCCAGGACCTCGTCAGCCGCGCTCGGTGCGACGGGATCGTCCTCGACCGGCTGCGCCTCGACCAGTCGACGGAGCGCACCGAGCAGGCTGTCCGCGGTGACGACGCCGACCTGCCCCTGCCCGTGGGCGTCCGCCACGGCCACCTCGCGCCCACCCGACGCGGCGAGGGCGGCGAAGGCCTCGTCGAGCCTCAAGTCGGATCGT
>NZ_JALPKN010000419.1 GCF_023630195.1 Actinotalea sp. C106
GGCGCGTACCAGGGCGGGGACGGCGGGGTGCGCGGGCGGTGCGCCCGCCCCCCGGGACAGGTCATCGGCAGGGGCCGTGGGGGCGATCGTGCCCGGCCACCCCAGGAGCAGTGCGCTGAGGTACTGGCTGAGGATGACCCCGGAGTTGCCTCGGGCGCCCACGAGCGCACCACGGGCCAGGGCGTGGGCCACCTCCTGCGCCGTGGCCTCCGCCGGGAGGCCCGCGACGGCCTCGGCGGCGTCGGCGAGGGTCAGGTAGAGGTTCGTCCCGGTGTCGGCGTCGGGGACGGGGAAGACGTTGACCGCGTCGAGCGCGCGACGATGCTGTCTCAGCGTCTGCGTGGCCCCCTCGAGCCAGCGGCGCAGCGTGGACGCGGAGAGGCCGAGGAGCGGTACTGCTCGATCCACCCGTCTCCTCCTCGCCCTCTGCCCTCTGCCCTGACGTCACGTTTGGGTGCACCCGCGACGATCGGCTACCCTATCGAGGTTGCCCGGTCATGCCTGGGTGGGTGCAGGCCTCGTGAGGCGCCGGTCGAGAGTCCGGCAGCAGCGCGTGCCACGCACCATGATGAACGTACAGAACCGCTTCAGCCGCCCTCGGAATGTGCGCGCGGCATGCACGACGATCAGGAGAGAACGTGGCTGCCAACTGCGACGTGTGCGGCAAGGGCCCGAGCTTCGGGCACAGCATCTCGCACTCCCACCGCCGCACCAAGCGTCGTTGGAACCCGAACATCCAGCGCGTGCGCGCCGTCGTGGCGGGCGCTCCCAAGCGGCTCCACGTGTGCACCTCGTGCCTCAAGGCCGGCAAGGTGCAGCGCACCGCCTGAGCCCGACCTTCGTCGACAAGACCCACGGGGCCCAGCTCCGTGGGTCTTGTGCTGCCTGCAGCCCGGAGAGGACGCTGCGGCCGGCGGTCCCTCGATGACAAACGGGACATCAAGAGTCGCCCAAAGGGTGGCCTCGACGCCATCCAGATGGCAGGGTGGCCGTCATGGTGGACGACCTCACCGACATGGTGATCCGGCCGGCGACCGATGACGACGCACGCGCTATCGCCGAGGTGCACGTGGCCTCGTGGCGGCAGGCGTACACAGGGGTGATCGACGAGGACTACCTCGCGAAGCTCGACGTCTCGGCGCGGGCAGCATGGTGGAGCGAGCTCCTCGACAGCTCGAACACGACCACCTCCGTGTGGGTGGCCCAGGACGAGGGCCGCGTCGTCGGCTTCGCCTCGATGGGGCCGAGCCTCGACGAGGACGCCGATCGTTCTGGTCTGCAGATCTACACGATCTACCTCGACCCGTCGGCCTGGGGCCACGGCATCGCGAGGGAGCTCATGCGCACCGTCCTCGCCGACGTCCCTGACGGCGTGCCCGTCACGCTCTGGGTCCCGGCGGCCAACGAGCGCGCTCGGCACTTCTACCGTCGGCACGGCTTCGCGGCCGACGGGGTCGAGCGAGTCGAGGAGTTCGGTGGCGACCAGCTCCGCGAGATGCGCTACCGCAAGGGCTGAGGCCCCGCTCCAGGCGTGAAGTGGTCCCACCCGGTCCCGGCGACCGGCGGTGGGCCGCCGTCGACCAGCACCGTGGGGTGCCCCCGCCGCACACGTCCCACGGGGACGAAGCCCTCGGGCAGGTCCGCGGAGGGGAACGTCGCCAGGAACCCGTGGTCCTCACCGCCCGTGAGCAGCCAGGCGAGCGGGTCCACGCCCAGGGCCGAGGCCGCGGGGCTGAGGGCGTCGAGCTCGCGCGCCAGGGCCAGACCGGGTGCGACGAGGTCGATGACGACCCCGCTGGCCCGAGCGATGCGACCCGCGTCACGCAGGAGGCCGTCGGACACGTCGAGCATCGCGCTGGCTCCGGCGCGGGCTGCCGAGACCGCCGTGGCGAGGGGCGACACCGGCCGGAGGTAGCCCTGGACGAGGTCGGCACACCCGACCTCCTCCGCCCGGCCTGCCGAGAGCAGCGCCAGCCCCGCCGCCGAGCGACCGAGCGAGCCGCTGTGCGCCACGACGTCACCGGGCTGCGCCCCCGAG
>NZ_JALPKN010000041.1 GCF_023630195.1 Actinotalea sp. C106
AGCAGCACCACGCGGCCCAGCTTGGTCAGGGTCGCGGCGCTCAGGGCCACGCTCGAGACCAGCCCGCCCGCGGCCACCACCTGGGCGACCTCGTGCACGCTCGCGCCGATCCACAGCCCGGCGGCGCGGTCGTCCATGCCGAGCACCGGGACCAGGAGCGGCAGGGCCACCAGGGTCACCGTGCCGAACAGGGTGACCAGGGCGATCGCCGTCGCGGTGTCCTCCTCGCGCTCGCCGTCGGGGTCCACCACGGCGGACATCGCCGCGACGGCCGCGGCCCCGCAGATCGAGAACCCGGTCGCGATCAGCAGGGTCATCGGCCCCGGGACGCGCAGCAGCCGGCCCAGCAGCAGGGTCGCGGCGAAGGTCACCGCGACGGTCACGACCACCACGACCACACCGCCCACGCCGAGGGCCAGGACCGCGGGGATCGAGAGCTGCAGGCCCAGCAGCACGATGCCGGTGCGCAGCAGCTTCTTGGACCACCAGACCACCCCTGGCACGGCGACGGCGGGCAGCAGGCGGGCGTTGCGCAGCACCACCCCGAGCACGATCGCGACCAGCAGGGCCGAGACCGCGGGGAACGGCGCAGCGGCCAGCAGGCTCGCCGCGGCCGCGAGGACCAGGAGCCCGAGGCCGGGCAGGAGGGGGCGCACGACGGTCAGTCTCGCGCACCCGCGGCCCTGCCCGAGGTGGCAGGATTCCGGGTGAGATCCCGCGCACGAGGTCAAGGCTGGCCCGTGCGCGCCGATATACGACGCAACCCTGCTTGACCCAGCATCGCTCGACCCAGGCACTGCTCGACCCACACCCGGAGGTACAGATGACGTCCACCCACGAGAACGGTCCCGGGCTGCGGCTCGTCCCGGGCACAACCTCGGAGGAGGACGGCACCTTCCCCACCCTCACCACGGCCTTCCACGACCTCGACGAGTACGTGGCCCTGCCGCGGATGTCGGGCCTCGTGCTGTCCCCCGACGGCTCCCGCCTGGTCACCCAGGTCTCGACCGTCAACCACGACGCGACCAAGGTCCACACCGCCCTGTGGGAGGTCTACCCGACCCGCGCCCGCCCGGCCCGCCGTCTGACGCGCAGCGCCCAGGGCGAGTCCGGGGCGGCGTTCACCCCCGACGGCGACCTGCTCTTCACCTCCTCGCGCCCCAACGCCGACGCCCCCGAGGACGCCGAGAAGCCCCTCGAGAAGCCGGCCCTGTGGGTGCTGCCCGCCGGTGGTGGCGAGGCGCGCATCGTCGCGACCCGGCCCGGTGGCGTGCAGGGCGTGCGCACCGCGCGCTCCTCGGCCGCAGTGGTCTTCGCGACCGACATGCTGCCCAGCGCGACCGACGGCCCCTCGGACGAGAAGCTCCGCAAGGGCCGCAAGGAGCGCAAGGTCTCGGCGATCCTGCACGACGGCTACCCCGTGCGGTACTGGGACCACGACCTCGGCCCCGACGCCCCGCACCTGCTCGGCTGGCACTTCCGCACCGGGGACGACGTCGCCCGGTCCGTCGAGGTGGCGAGCCAGAGCATCGAGCACCTCAAGGTCACCGACCTGACCCCCGCCCCGGGCCACGCCCTGCGCAACGCCGACTACGACCTGTCCCCCGCGGGCTCCTTCGTCGTGTCGACCTGGCAGGTGCCCGAGGCCAAGGGCGCGCACCGCAGCATCCTGGTGCGCATCGACCTCGACACCCAGCAGCGCACGGTCCTGGTCGACGACCCGTCGGCCGACGTCGGCGACCCGGTCATCTCCCCCGACGGCGCCGCGGTGGTCTTCGTGCGGGAGTCGGTCTCGAGCCCGACCGAGGCCCCGCGCCGCACCCTGCACCTGCTGCCCCTGGACGTCGAGGGTGCCGAGCCGCGCCCCGTCGTCGCGCACTGGGACCGCTGGACCCGGGACACCCAGTGGCTGCCGGACGGCTCGGGCCTGCTGGTGACCGCCGACCAGGACGGCCGCGGGCCCGTCTTCGCGATCGACCTCGAGGCCGACACCGTCGAGCAGCTCACCCAGGACGACTACACCTACACCGACCTGCAGGTGGCCCCCGACGCCTCGGTGGTCTACGCCATGCGGGCCTCCTACCTGGCCCCCGCGCACCCCGTGCGGATCCACCTGGTCAGCGAGGAGCACCGCCCGCGCGGCACCGTGACCGTGCTGCGCGCCCCGGCCCCGCCGCCCACCCTGCCGGGCACGCTGACCGAGGTCCGCACCCTCGTCGGGCCCGACGGCGCCGCGGTGGCGGACGGCGGCGACGGCACCGAGGTGCGTGGCTGGCTCGCCCTGCCGGACTCCGCCGACGCCGAGCACCCCGCCCCGCTGCTGCTGTGGATCCACGGCGGGCCGCTCGGCTCGTGGAACTCGTGGTCCTGGCGCTGGAACCCGTGGCTGCTCGTCGCCCAGGGTTACGCAGTGCTGCTGCCCGACCCGGCGCTGTCCACCGGGTACGGCCAGGAGTTCATCCAGCGTGGCTGGGGTCGCTGGGGCGCCGAGCCCTACACCGACCTCATGGCCATCACCGACGCCACGGTCGCGCTCCCCGAGATCGACGAGACCCGCACCGCGGCGATGGGCGGCTCCTTCGGCGGGTACATGGCCAACTGGGTCGCGGGGCAGACCGACCGCTTCGAGGCGATCGTGACCCACGCGAGCCTGTGGGCCCTGGACCAGTTCGGCCCCACCACGGACGCCTCGTTCTACTGGGGCCGCGAGATGACCCCCGAGATGGCGGCGAAGTACTCCCCGCACGCCAACGTCGAGAACATCGCCACCCCGATGCTCGTGGTCCACGGCGACAAGGACTACCGCGTCCCGATCGGCGAGGGCCTGCGGCTCTGGTACGAGCTGCTCTCCTCCTCGAAGCTCGCGGCCGACGACGAGGGCCGCACCGCCCACCGGTTCCTGTACTACCCGGACGAGAACCACTGGATCCTCAGCCCCCAGCACGCCAAGGTCTGGTACCAGGTGGTCAGCGGATTCCTCGCCGAGCACGTTCTCGGTCAGGGCGCCCCGGAGCTGCCCGACTCCCTGGGCTGACCGGCACGCTCACCCGGCGCGGGCGACCACCCCGGTCGCCCGCGCCGTGAGCGGTCCGATCAAGCGGTCGCGCAGCTGCGCGGCCGCTTCCCCGTGCCCAGCCTCGGCGGCCTCGTCGAGCGCACGTTCGAACGCCGACGGCACCACCGCGGCGAGCTCACGGGCCCGGTCGAGCACCCCCTGCGGGTCCAGACCCACCTCGGCACCCAGCCGCAGCCAGGACTCCGACGTGATCTGGTCGAAGGCCAGCTCCCCTCCGACGCTCATCGAGGCGACCGCCGGCCGACCGGGCGCCGGCGCGTAGGCCGCCCCGCTGGCCACGTCGTACATCGGTGCGAGGCGCACATCCGCCCCGTCCAGCAGCACCGCATAGTTGCGCGCGTGCGCGTCCGGGGCACCGATCACCGTGTTGAAGGTCAAGGCGTCGACGAAGGCGGTCACGTTCTGGCGGGCACGTGCCGCCGTCGGTGAGAGGTCCCGCAACGCCGTGGTGACGTCCACCGCACCGAGGCCGCCGTACTCCTCGTACTTCGCCTCCGTGCCCGTCGCCTGGCACAGGTCCTCCTGATGGAGGCGCAGCAGTGCGCCCTCGGCCCCGACAGTCCGGTCGAAGCGGGTGATGACGATCGCGTCGTGGGACTTGAAGGACGTGTAGTCGGTGCGCGCGACGTCCAGGCCTACGAATTCTGCGGCGCGCATGCTCACGTGCTCGACCAGGGCCTGCAGCGCCACCCGGCGCACCCCCGGCTTGACGATGTGGGTGGAGGGGATCGCCCCGTGCGCCACGAACCACTGGTCCCGGGCGCGGTGCAGGGTGAACTTCGCCTGCGCGCCACCGAGAGACCAGTGCTCCCCGGGCATCGCCCACGCGGCGTCCTCGTCCATCTCCAAGGCTCCCAGCCGCGCCTCGACCTCGCCGTCGCTCACGGGCTCGAGGTGCCCGGCGCGCGCCAACGCTGACTCGACGCGCTCCGGCGCGCAGAACTGCGCAGCACCAGCGCAGTCCAGGCCCACGGCGCTCAGCAGGCTCAACGGGTCGTCGCCGCTCACACCGTGCTCGCGGGCGATCGCGGCCCTCGCTCCGGGACTGTCGGGCAGCAGGCCCTGCAGGTACCTCTCGACGACCCGACCCGTGTGAATCCCGACCTCGACCGGCATGGACAGGGAGAGCGGCGTCGGACCAGCACCGTCGCGGTAGACGAGGCGCACGGCCCCGGCGCGGGTGCGCTCGACCTCGGCGACGACGGCGCCGTCGAGGATCACGGCGAGGGGGGTGCTCACTGCGGCGCGTGCTCGCGGTCGTCGCGGATCGCGAGGCTCGCATCGAGGGCGTCCAGGACTGCCATCACCCGACCGAGCTCGGCTCCTGCCGTCCTCCCCCTCTCGAGGGAGACCACCCACTGGCGCGACACCCCGGCCGCGCGCGCGAGCTCAGCCTGGGACAGCCCGCGGTCCAGGCGCAGCGCCTTGACCGCGGTACCGAGCCGGGGCAGGGACCGTGCGTTCAGGATCGGAGACGCAGACACGGTGTCAATGTACGGCGACACACCTGTCATGTCAACGTATCCTGACACCGGTGTGATGTCAGGATACGGCGACACGATCGCTCTAGAGCACCCGCGCCGCAGCCTCCAGCGCCGCCATCGGGTCGCGCCCGATCGGCACCATGACGACCACGGTGGCCCCGGCCTCGTGCCGTTCGTCGATCTGCCCGCGCACCTCGGCCGGAGTCCCGGCGAGGGCGAGCCGCTGGACCCAGGCGTCAGGCATCGCCGCGACGAACTCCTCGCGGGTCGCCGACCGTTCCCTCAGCGCACGGAACTCCTCGGCGAAGGGCAGCGGGTCGAGGTGCGGGGCCCAGTCGGACTCACCGATCCACGCGAGCCCGGCGCGCACCTGGTCCCGGGCGGCGGCGCCGTCCTCGTCGACGGTCGCGACGTCGTAGGTGACCACCCGGTGCGGGCCGGGCGCATCGATGTGGGCGATCGCCTGGCGGATGTACTCGGGGGCGCAGGGCTCGGCGAGCACCGTCCCGTCGGCCGCCCGTCCCGCCAGGGCCAGGGAGCGAGGACCGCGCACCCCCGCGAGCACCCGGGGGGCGACCTCGGGGACGGCGCTCGGCTCGAGGCGCACCCCGTCGGCCTCGACGTACCCGTGACCAGGCTCGACGGCTCCGCCACCCGTCAGAGCGCGGACGCTGCGCAGGTGGTCCTCGAGGAGCCGCAGGGGGCTCGCCGGCCAGGCCCCGACCTGCCGCATCCAGCCCGGCATGCCGTGCCCGATGCCGACGTCGACCCTGCCGGGGAAGAGCTGGGCCAGGGTCGCGACCTCCATCGCGGTGAAGGCGGCGTTGCGCACCGCGGCCGGGAGCACGCCGACGCCGACCCGGATGCGCTCGGTCGCCGCGAGCACGGCGGCGGCCTGCGCGACACCCCCGCGGAAGCCGAGGTCCTCGACCACCCAGATCTCGTCGAAACCCAGACTCTCCGCACGGCGGGCGTAGTCGAGCACGACGGCAGCCGGCAGGTCACGGGGCAGCATCACCCCGACGGCACGGCCCTCGGTCATGGCCTCTCCCTCGTTCGTGGTTCCTCAGTCGTCCTCGAGCGCGAGGCGCAGCGCGTCCGTGGCGACGCCGACCATCGTCGCCACCGGTAGCACGCCCGACGGGTCGCGCGACGCCGACTGGAGGGTGACGACCACCGCGTCGCCCTCCGCGTCCTCGGCGTACCAGGCCCCGGCCATGACGCCCGTGACGCTGCCGCCCTTGAACGCCAGGTAGGCGGGGGCACCTGCGTCGGCCGGAGCCACCCCAGGGTTCAGGGCCAGGATGTCGCGCACGGGTGCACCCGCCTCGGTGCCGGCGAGCTCGGCGAGGGCGGCGTGGGCCTGGCAGAGGTCCTCGCCGGTCGCAAACCAGTCGACGTCGCGGTGCCACACCGTGGCCCGGGTGACCTCGACGGCGTCGATGTCGATCTCGCCGTCGGGCAGGTCCTCGAGGAGGGTGCGGCGCTCCTCCGAGCTCGCGTCGCGCCACTGGTTGCGCAGCTCGGCGCCCCCGCCCCACCCCAGCTGGAAGAGCTCCCGGGTGCTCGGGAAGGGGGTGTTGGCCGCCGGGTCGCCGTGCCCCATGGACGTGAGGGCAGCCTCGACCTGCTCGCGCCCGACGGCGTCGATGAGCAGGTCGGTCGCGGTGTTGTCGCTGATCGAGATCATGGCCTCGGCGGCCGCCTCGACCGTGACCGTGGTGCCCGCGGGCTCGTCCTGGAGCTCCCCGGACGGGAGGGAGCGCAGGTCGTCGGTCAGGGTGAGGTCTGCGTCCCAGGCCAGGTCACCGGACTCGACGGCCTCGACCACGGCGCCGAGCACGTAGAGCTTGGCGACAGAGCCGACCGGCAGCTGCTCCCCCGCGGCCGAGCCGACCGGACCCGCCGGGCCGCCGTCGAGGGCCACGCAGCCCTGACCGTCGGGCCGGGCGACGAGCACCGACACCGAGCCCGACAGGGCCTCGACCTCCTCGACGAGCTCCTCCCAGGAGGCGGCGGGCTCACGGTCCGGGGCCGGGGTCGCGAAGAACAGGCCCTGGATGAGCTCGTCCTCGTCGAGGGAGAGCTGCAGGTCGAAGGACTGGACGCCGTCGATCCGTGCGAGGAGCTCGCTCTCGGTGCCCTCGACCGCGGTGACCGTCCACGGGCCGAAGGTCCGCAGCTGGTCGATCACCTCGGCGAGGGCCTCGACAGGCAGCTCCTCGAGGAACTCCGGGGCGAAGCGCTCCTCGGCCCCGGGCAGCGGCTCACCCGGCTCGTCGTCGAGCAGGCTCATGACCCAGGCCGCGGCCTGACCGGCGGCGTGGTCCGGGAGGGCGACCTCCTCGAGCTCGGGCTCCGCGGTGCTCGTGGGCGTGGGGTCCGAGGGCTCAGGGTCGGGCTCGGTGGAGGTGCACCCGACCAGGAGCGTCAGCCCGACGGCGACCGCCACCCCTCGGAGCGTGGTCGTCGTGCGGTGCGTCATCGCTGGCCCCCTGCTGTGTCTGTGCTGCTGCCGAACCGTCGGGTCACGCCCCGCGACGCGGTCAGGCTATGCCGTCGAGGAGGCGAGGTCCTCGGCCTCGGCCTCGGCGGCCACGATGCCCGCCCACGGATCCTCAGGGTCGCCGTCCCCGGGGGTGAAGGCCAGCGGGATCTCCCCGTCGAGGCCGACCATCTCGAGCATCTCCAGGACCAGGTCCGGCGGGTTGAGCAGCGTGCAGGGCTGGGTCTCGTCCTCGACGCCCAGGCGGTGCAGCTGGATGACGAAGGCCAGGCCCGAGGAGTCGATGAAGGTCACCCCGGACATCTCGACCAGGACGGGACCGCCGTGGGCGAGCACCGCCGCCATGGTGAGCCCGGCGTCGTCACGCAGGGAGGCGTCGACCTCGCCACGCAACGTGACGACCGAGCCCTGCTCGTCGTGCCGCACCGCCACGCCCCCGAGCAGGGGCGGGTCGGTCTGCAGATCGTGGGGGTCCACGGAACCTCTCATCGTCGTGACGGTGGGCGCATGATCAGCTCCACCTGTGGGTACTACGTGCGGGAGGGCTCGGATGTTCCCGGTCCGGCTCGATCCGCGGGTTCGCCCTCGGGGTCGGTGACGTCGGCGACGGTCGCCCCCAGGGCCAGCACGAGCTTGCTGCCGTCGACCGTCGCAGCCACCCCGTGGCCCCCAGCACCGATCGACACCGGGTGGCCGGGGACCCGCGCATCGGCGACCACGGGCCAGGGTCGGGTCGAGCCGAAGGGGGTGATGGTGCCGCGCTCGTAGCCGGTCACGTCGCGGGCGGTCGCGGCGTCGGGCATGGACAACCTCGAGACGCCGAGGATGTCGCGGAGCTTGGGCCAGGAGATGGTCCGGTCCCCCGGCACCAGCACGAAGAGGTAGTCCTCCTCGCCGCGGCGCACCACGAGGGACTTCACCAGGTGGGCGGGGCTCACGCGACGCGCCTTGGCCGCCTCCGCGAGGCTGCTCACCGGACCGTGCCGGAGGATGCGGTGGCGCAGCCCGCTGGCCTCGAGGGCCGCGAGCGCGCGCGCCTCGGGTTCCGGTACGCCGTCGTCCACGGGACAACTTCACCCCACCCGGGTCCGCACCCGCAACCCCGGTGGGGGTGAAGTGACGACGGACACGCTCGCCCCTCAACGGACGCGCACCACGGCGACGGGGCACGGCGCGTGCAGCACCACGGTGTGCGCGACCGACCCCAGCAGCATCCGTGCGACACCGTGGCGACCGTGGGTCCCGACGACCAGGAGCCGGGCACCCTGGGCGGCCTCGAGCAGGGCCGTGGCCGGCTGCCCCTGGACCAGGTGCTGCTCGACGACGAGGTCCGGGTACTGCTCGGCGAGCCCTGCGACGGACTCGGCGAGGACCACCCGCTCGTCCTCGACCATCTGCTCGTCGAACCCGCCGGCCAGGTACTCGACCGACACGTAGACCGCGGGCTGCTCCCACGTGTGGACCACGTGCAGCTCGGCCCCGGCGCGGTCCGCCTCGGCCGCGGCGAAGGCGACGGCTGCGAGGGAGTCCGGCGACCCGTCGGCCCCGACGACCACCCGCGTGGCGGCTGGGTCGGGCAGGTGCGGGACGACGATCACCGGGCAGAAGGACCCGGCGGCCACCTGGTAGCTCAACGAGCCGATGATGACCCGCTCGAGGGGCTTCAAGGGGTGCGAGCCGACGACGACGAGGTCCGCGTCGTGCGACCGGTCGCACAGGGCGTGGGCCGGGCGCCGCGGGTCGAGCACGATCCGCGGTGCGATCGGCACCGTCTCGCGCACCCGCTGGGCCTCCTGGGCCAGGAGCTTGCGGGCGCCCTGCTGCACGGCGTCGTCGTAGAGCTCGACCGCGATGGTCGGGAACCCGGTGGCGTGGACGAGCACGAGCTCCTCACCACGGTCGTGCGCGGCGTGGGCCGCCCACAGCACGGCGTCATGGCTCGAGGCGCCACCCTCGACGCCCACGATGATGGTCCGGGACATGGCCGTCCTCCTCCCGCGCGGGGCGGGCGCACGACCATGTGGGGGTGCGGGGACCCGCACCGACTCGCTGCCCTTCCAGGGTCCTCCTGGGGGTCGGGCGGCGGCCAGGGCCGATGGTCCCCGGGGCCGCTCAGGCCCGCACGGTCTGGACGGTGCGCACGGCGACCGCGGTGTAGAGCGCGACGACCACGAGCGGGATCGGCGGCGAGATCAGCTCCCTCAGGGCGAGAAGCCCGACGCAGGACACCGCACCGAGACCGGCCGCCGCGATCGCGACGTTCCGCAGCGTGGCCGGTCGGCCATGATCCGCGCGTCGGCGGCCCCGCGAGGTCAGCACCGCCAGAGCGATCGCGAGAGCGAGGAGCACGGCGCCGTAGCCGATGGCGCTCTCGGCGAGCGCAGTACCGAGGGCGTCGGCCGATTCGCTGCCCGGGGGCGAGGGCTCCGTGCCCATCGCGAGGAGCACCACCCCTGATCCGACGAGCAGGCAGAACGCGGTCACGGCGAGCCAGTGCAGCACCAGCAGGACGGTCGACCACGGTCGGTGCGGAGGAGTGGCCTGCGGGTCCCGGCTGTCGGTCATCGACACTCCTCTCGCCCGCCTCAAGACTACCGGCGCCGCATCAGTCCGCGCTGCTGGTCATCAACCGGACCCCGGCGAGCAGGCCGACGACGGCGGTGGCGAGGGCGGCCAGCCATCCCCACGCGACCGCGGTCGCCGCCAGGTCACCTGCGAAGAGGGCCCGCTCGGCCTCGACGACGTAGGCCAGCGGGTTCGCCCGCGCCGCGGCCTGCATCCATGCCGGGCCGCTCTCGAGCGGGAGCAGCATCCCCGAGAGGATCATCAGCGGGAAGACCACGCTCTGGTGGACCACCCAGAACATCCAGTCCTGCTGGCGAACGGCGGTCGCGACGGCGTAGCTGAGGGACCCGAGGCCGATGCCGAGCACACCGAGCAGGGCCAGGCCGAGCACCGCACCGAGCAGGCGCAGCTGGAAGCCGAACGGGATCATGACCGTGACCAGCAGGACGGCCTGGCCGATGAGCGGGAGGACCTCCTTCAGGGCCCGGCCGATCAGCAGCGAGGGCCGGGACAGGGGCGTGACGAGCATGCGCTCGTGAGCGCCGGTCTGGAACTCGAACAGCAGGTTCGAACCCGTGGTCGCGGTTCCGAAGAGGGTCGTCATCACCAAGATCGCGGGCACGAACCACTGCCAGACGTCGCCGCCGAGGGCGTCGGTCCCACCGAGGGACCCGGCCAGCAGAGGACCGAAGAGGCCGAGGAAGATCAAGGGCTGCACCAGGCTGAACACCAGCGAGAACGGGTCGCGCACCGCTGGCCTCAGCTCACGGACCATGACGATCCGGGTGTCCCGGCTCAGGCTGCGGAGGGACGGCCTGCTGGGGAGTGCCTGCGCGGTGACGGGGTCGGTGCGGGGGTTCATGCTGCGTCCTTCCGGGACGTGGGGGTGGTCGGCTCGGCCGGGGTGGCGCTCTCCCGGAGGCTGCGCCCGGTGAGGGCGAGGAACACGTCGTCCAGGGTGGGCCGGTCCACCTGGGCGGCCACGACCTCGATGCCTGCGCCGTGGGCGGTACCCAGGAGGCCCGGCAGGGCGCCCGGGCCGTCGCTCACCCGCAGGGCGACCTTCGTGCCCTCGGCCACCACGTCGCGGGCGCCGGGGAGCCGGGAGGCCAGCTGGGCGAGCTGGCCGACCGCTGCGGGGGAGGCGGTCAGGGCGATCCGGTCGCCCGCGAGCCTCGCCTTGAGGACGTCGGGACTGTCGTCGGCGATGACCTGTCCGTGGTCCACGACGATCACACGCTCGGCCATCGCGTCGGCCTCGTCGAGGTAGTGCGTCGTGAGCACGATCGTCATCTCGTGCGCCGCCCGCATCTGGCCGATGTGCTGCCAGAGGTTGGCGCGGTTGTGCGGGTCCAGGCCGGTGGAGGGCTCGTCGAGGAAGAGCAGGGACGGCGCGTGCACCAGCCCCATGGCGACGTCGAGCCGGCGCCGCTGGCCGCCCGAGAGCTCCGAGACCTTGCGACCGGCGAGCTCGGTCAGGTCCAGGCTCTCCAGCAGCTCCCCGGAGCGACGCCGGGCGGCGCGGCGGTCCAGCCCGTAGATCAGGGCCTGGGTGTACAGCTCGTCGCCGGCGCGCTGGGTGTGGCCGGCGCCGTTGCCCTGACCGACGTAGCCGATCCGCCGGCGGACCTGCGCCGCCTCTGTCACGACGTCGTGCCCCGCGACCGTGGCGTTCCCGGCGGTCGGCGGGATGAGGGTGGTCAGGATGCGCATGGTCGTCGTCTTGCCCGCGCCGTTGGGCCCCAGGACCGCGACGAGCTCGCCGGGGGCGATGTCGAGATCGACACCCCGCACGGCGTGCACGGTCTGCGTGCGACTCACCACGAAGTCCTTGGTGAGCGATCGGGTGTGGATCACAGTTCCTTCAGAGGTTGCCGGGCGGGCCACGAAGTCCCACCGACCACGGTCCAGGGGATACCGGTCACCTTCTGGCCGTAAGTCTGCGTAGCGTGGAGCCATGTCCACGAGCGCGCGGATGCTGCAGCTCCTGTCCCTGCTGCAGAACCACCGGTACTGGGCGGGGCACGAGCTGGCCGCCCGGCTCGAGGTCAGCCCCCGGACCCTGCGCCGCGACGTCGACCGGTTGCGGGACCTGGGGTACCCGGTCGACTCCGACCGTGGCGTCGGCGGCGGCTACCAGCTCGCGACGGGCACAGCCCTCCCCCCGCTGGTCCTCGACGACGAGGAGGCCGTCGCGATCGCCGTGGGCCTGCAGACCGCGGCGCACGGTGCGATCGCCGGGATCGAGGAGTCCGCGGTCCATGCCCTGGCCAAGGTGGTGCAGGTCATGCCGGCGCGGCTGCGGCGCCGGGTCGAAGCGCTGCGAGCGGTGACGGTCCGCGCGACGTGGAGCCGCGCCCCGTCCGAGGCAGAGGCCGTCGACCCCGACCTCCTCATCACCGTCGCCCAGGCCTGCCGTGACGACGAACGTCTAGACATGACCTACACCGCCGCGTCCGGCGAGGGGACGGTGCGTCAGGTGGAGCCGCACCGCCTGGTCCACCTCGGGCGCCGCTGGTACCTCGTCGCCTACGACCTCACCCGGCACGACTGGCGCAGCTTCCGCCTGGACCGCGTCGGCGACCCCCGCCGTTCCGGGGTGCGCTTCCGACCTCGCGAGCTCCCCGCCGAGGACGCCGCAGCCTTCGTCCGCGCGGGGATCGACACCCTCCCGAGGCGCTACTCGGTCGACGTCCTCGTGCACGCGCCCGGCGCCACCGTGCGCTCCGAGGTGGACCGGTGGGGCACCGTCGAGGACCTCGACGACCACCGCTGCCGCCTGCGGATGAGCACCGACACCCTCGACTGGCCGGCGATGATGCTCGGAGCAGTCGGTGCCGAGTTCGAGGTGCTCGCCCCGCCCGAGCTCGTCGACGTCGTCGCCGACTGGGGGCGCAGGTTCACCCGTGCCGCGGCGACCACGCGGGAGGCCCCGTCGTCGGGGTGAGGGGAGCAGGCTCGAGGGGGTCAATCCCGCAGAGCCAGGTACATGCGTGCGCCGACGAAGACGTAGGACGCCACGATCGCGAGCGGCACGGCCAGTCCCCCTAGGTTCCCTCGGTCGAACACACCGACGAAGGTCAGCACCCCGAGCCCGATCGCGGCGATCCCGACGTTGCGCAGCGTGCGTGGGTCGCCAGCGTCGGCGCGCCGTCGACCCTTCGAGGTGAACACCAGGAGCGCGACCGCGAGGCCCAGGGCCACCAGCCCGACGATGAGCGCGAGCCCCGCGAACACGGCACCAAGGCCCTCGAAGCCTCCGCTGCCTGCAGGAGACGACTCCGAGCCAGAGCCGAGGACCAGCGTGCCGAGCACCAGCAGCACGCACGCCCCGGCCAGCGGGAACCAGTGCAGCACCAGCAGGACGCTCGACCACGGGCGGTGGCGAGACGGTGGCCGAGGCGCTCCGAGGGGCGGAGGTGGGGCCAGTGGTTCACGACTGTCCGTCATCAGCACTCCTCTCGCACGCCCGAACACTATCGACGGGTGCTCGACGAGCAGGAACTCACCTACCTCGGGCGTAGCTAGGGGACGCGGCTGGGTGCCGGACGCGGGAGCGGTGCCGTCACGAGCCGAGGCTCGTGAGTTCACACGGGTGTCACCCGGGGGGCCTACGGTCGGGGGATGGCCGAGATCAGCGTCACCACCCCGCGCGGGGTCGCCCTGTCGGGCACCCTCGATGCCGCGGAGGCGGGGGCGGGCACCTCGGCTGACCCCGCTGACGACCGCTCCGAGACCGCGCCCGCTCGCGCCGTCCTCTTCGCGCACGGGTTCCTCGCCGACCGCACGTCACGCGGCCGCACCGACGGGCTGGCCAAGGCCTACCGCTCGGCCGGCTACGCGACCCTGGCCTTCGACTTCGGCGGGCACGGCGACTCCGGGGACGACGTCGTCGAGGTGTCGCACGAGGTCGAGGACCTCGAGGCCGCGAGCGCCCACCTCGCCGCGGCCGGGTACGGCCACCAGGTGGTGCACGCGCACAGCATGGGGGCGCTGGTCGCCCTGCGGGCAGGCTCCCCGCACGTGCGGGCCATGGTCCTGACCGGTGCGGTCTCCGGCCCGGTCGAGCATCCCTGGGAGGAGGTCCTCTCCCCCGCCAAGATGGCCGAGCTCACGAGCACTGGCCGCACCACCGTGCTCGACGACGGTCCCTCGGGGCGTGAGGAGCTCGAGATCTCCGAGCAGACCCTCGCGGACTTCACCGAGGTGGACCAGGCCGAGCTGCTCGGCACCGTCGCCTGCCCCGTGCTGATGCTGCACGGCGGGGCCCTGGTCGGTGGCGAGGAGCACCCGCTGCTGACCCAGGCCCGGATCGGCCTGCCGCTGCTGCCCGAGGGCTCCCGGCTCGAGGTGCTCTCGGGCGGGGAGCATGCGCTGCTCGACCGCACCGAGGAGGTCGCGGCCAGGGCCCTGACGTGGCTCGGGGAGCTGGGCTCATGAGCGACGCCCCCACCCTCGCCGTCACCGGCGCGACCGGGAAGGTCGGTGGCCTCGTGGCGCGTGCCATCGCCGAAGCCGGGGTCCCCCAGCGCCTCCTGGTCCGCGATCCGCGCCGCGCCCCCGACCTGCCCGGGGCCGAGGTCCGTCAGGTCGCCTACGGGCAGGACGCGATGCAGGCCCTCGAGGGGGTCGAGGTCCTCTTCATGGTCTCGGGCGCAGAGTCCGCCGACCGGGTCGGCGAGCACCGCGCCTTCATCGACGACGCCGCTGAGGCCGGGGTCGACCACGTGGTCTACACGTCCTTCCTCGGCGCGAGCCCCACGTCGACCTTCCTGCTGGGCCGCGACCACGCCGCCACCGAGGAGCACCTGCGCCGCGCGGGCCTGCGGCACACCCTGCTGCGGGACAACCTGTACCTCGACGTGCTCCCCGAGTTCGTCGGGCCCGACGGCGCCCTGCGCGGCCCGGCCGGGGACGGTCGCCTCGGGGCGGTCGCCCGGGCCGACGTCGCCCGCGTCGCGACCACCGTGCTGCTCGACCCTCGACGGCACGAGGGGCGCACCTACGACCTGACCGGCCCCGAAGCCCTCACCCTCGACGAGGTCGCTGCGACGATCACCGAGGTCACGGGCCGAGAGGTCCGCTACGTCCCGGAGACCCTCGACGAGGCCTACGCCTCACGCAGCACCTACGGCGCCCCCGACTGGCAGGTCGACGCCTGGGTCTCGACCTACACCGCGATCGCCGCCGGCGAGATGGCCGCCGTCACCGACCACGTCGAGCGCGTCACCGGCCAGCCGCCCCTCAGCCTCCGCGAGCTCCTGCGGTCCGCGCCGCGCGGCTAACGCGCGGACCAGCCGCCGTCCGAGGCGATGGTCTGGCCCGTGACCCACGCCGCCTCGTCGTCGAGCAGCCAGGCCACCAGGTTCGCCAGGTCGGCGGGCCTGCCCCATCGCCCACCCGGGATCGCGGCTGTGACGGCGGCATGCGCGGCGGCGTCGGCGTACCCCGTGTCGTTCGGGCCGGGGTTCACGCAGTTCACGGTGATCTGCCGCGGGGCGAGGTGCACCGCGAGGCTCCTCGTCAGGCCCTGGAGCGCGGCCTTGGAGGCGATGTAGGGCAGCTCGTCGGGCATCGCGCCGTGGTACTGGCCCGAGGTGAACAGGACGACCCTGCCGCCCGGCCGCGCGTCGTCGTGCTGGGCCGCGAACGCCTGGGCCAGCAGCAGCGTGGCTCGGGTGTTCACCGCGAAGCTGAGGTCGAGCTCGGTCGCCGTGAGGTGTTCGAGGTCCTGCATGCTCGACCGCGCATGGTTCGCCACCAGGGCATCGACGTGTCCGAAGGCCTCCCGGGCTGCGGTGATGAGGGCAGCTGGCGCGGCTGGGTCGGCGAGGTCGAGGGAGACGTGCTCAACCCTGCCCCCTGCTGCGCGGAGCTCCTCGACCAGGGCTTCAGCACCACCCGCGTCCTCACCCCAGGGCTGCTCGGCATCGTGAGGGGACCACGAGTGCAGCAGGACCGCGGCCCCGTCGGCGACCGCCCGACGCACGATGGCTGCGCCGATGGCGGTGCGTCGGCTGGCACCCGTGACGACGACGACCCGGTCAGCAAGAGGAGAGCCCATGCAAGGACGGTGTCGGTTCGGCCAGCCGCAGGGCAAGCCCTTTGTCGCTACGCCCGTCGCTGCCGGGGCGGCGTCAGGGGCCGGAGGCGGCGCGGAGCCGGGCCAGGCCCTCGTCGAGGGTGACCTCGGGGGTCCAGCGGAGGTCGGCGCGGGTGCGGCGCTGGTCGAACCAGTGGGCGGTGGAGAGCTGCTCGGCGAGGAACCGGGTCATCGGCGGCTCGTCCTGACCCGGGCGCACCCGCCACACGGCCTCGACGGCTCCCCCGGCGGCACGGGCGAGGCCCGCCGGGACGCTCCAGCGCGGGACCGGGGCGCCCGAGGCCGCGCAGATCCCCGCGAGCATCTCGGCCACGGGGCGGGGCTCACCGTTGGTCACCACGTAGGCGTTGCCGTGCACGGCGTCGTCGGTCGCGCGCTCGAGGGCTGCGGCGATCGCCGAGGCGGCGTTGTCGACGTAGGTGGTGTCGATCAGCGCCCGGCCGCCGTCCAGGAGGGGCAGCCGACCGGCTCGGGCCCGCGCGACGATGCGGGCGACCAGCTGGGTGTCCCCCGGGCCCCAGACCAGGTGGGGGCGGACGGCGACCACCCGCATCGCCTCGCCGTCGGCCGCGAGGGCGAGGAGCTCGGCCTGGGCCTTGGTGCGGGCGTAGTCCCCGCGGGCGTGGACGGGGTCCGCGGGCAGGGCGCCGTCGCCGACGATCGAGCTGCCGCTGTGCGCGACCGACGGGGAGGAGACCTGCACGAACCGCGCGACGCCTTCACGCGCCGCTGCGGCCAGCAGGCGTTCGGTGCCGCCGACGTTGACCCGCTCGAAGTCGGCCGGGTCCCCCGCGAGGGAGACCTTCGCGGCCAGGTGGACCACGGCCTCGACCCCGTCCACGGCCCGCTCGACGTCGGCCGCCGCGGTCATCGAGCCGCGCAGGTCCTCGACCCCGGGCACCGTGCTGGGGCTGCGCTGGAAGGTGCGGACGTCGTGGCCCGCGGCCAGCACGCGGGCGGCGACAGCACGGCCGAGGAGACCGCTCGCGCCGGTCACCAGGACCTTCACGGTCGCCTCACCCGCCCCCCGGAGAGCACGGCCTCGGCCCAGCGGGCGAGCCGGGTGCGGTCGATCTTGGAGTTGTGCCGCACGTCCGTGGGCAGGTCGGGGACCACGAGCACCGCGGCGAGCGGCCGCCCGACGGCGCCCCGCACCTCAGC
>NZ_JALPKN010000420.1 GCF_023630195.1 Actinotalea sp. C106
TGCGACTTCCTCGGCCAGCTCACCGAGGGCCGTCGGGGGGTCGCGCCGCCGGTACCGGGCGGCGTAGAGCTCGCGCCGGCGCGCGTCGGTCACCACGAGCACCTCGGCGGCGGCGTCCAGATCGGTCAGGGCCAGGGCTGCGACCGCCTCGAGGCTGCACACCCCGTGCACGGGCACGCCGAGGGCCAGGCCCAGGGTCCGCGCGGTCACCAGCCCCGCGCGCAACCCCGTGAAAGGGGCGGGGCCGGTGCCGACCACGACCGCGGTGAGGTCGCGGCGGTCGACCTCGGCCTCGCGCAGGACCTCCTCGATCATCGGCGCGAGGAGCTCGGCGTGCCGGCGCTGCTCGACGACGCGTCGCGAGGCGAGGGTCCTCAGGGTCGAGGCGAGCCACGGGTCGGGCGGCGGGTCGGCGACCAGGCTGACGCAGATGTCGGCCGAGGTGTCCAGGGCGAGCAGGGGCACGGTCTCATCCTCCCGTCGGGAGCTCGACGTCGGCCCACCGCGGGCCCACGGCACGGACACGGACCCGGCGGGTACCGGCATCGGCGGTCTCGAGGTCCTCCTCGGAGAGCTCGGCACCGCCGTGGGGCCTGTCGATGACCAGCTCGAGCCGGTCCTCGGCGAGGACCTCGGCCAACCCCTCCCCCCACTCGACGACGGTCACCGAGTCCTCGAGGCTCGTGTCGAGGTCGAGGGCGTCGAGCTCCTCGAGGGAGCCCAGCCGGTAGGCGTCGACGTGGACCAGGTCTGGGCCGCCGACCTGCGAGGGGTGCACGCGCGCGATGACGAAGGTCGGCGAGGCCACCTGCCCGCGCACCTCGAGCCCCTCCCCGATCCCTTGGGTCAGCGTCGTCTTGCCCGCCCCCAGCGGACCGGTGAGCACCACCAGGTCACCAGCAGCCAGGACGGTGGCCAGGGCCCGGCCCCAGGCCCGGGCCGCGGCGGCGTCCGGCAGCTCGACCTCGTGCACCGCGCTCACTCCCCCGCCCCTGCCGTCCCGGCCACCCCTGCCGAGCCGACGTGCACCCGCGGCAGGCGGGTGCCCACCCGCGTGACCACCTCGTAGGAGATGGTGCCCACCACCTCGGCCCAGTCCTGCGCGGTCGGGCCGCCCTCGGCGCCGGTGCCGAAGAGCTCGACGGTCTGCCCCGCCTGCTCGGTGGCGTCGGGACCCAGGTCGAGCACGAACTGGTCCATGCACACCCGGCCGGCGATCCCGAGCCGCCGCCCCGCGACCTGCACGGGCGCCCCCCAGCGCTCGGCCGTGCCCGAGGCGTGCCGAGGGATGCCGTCGGCATACCCGATCGGCACGAGACCGAGGGTCGTGGGCCCGCTCGTCACGTGCTCGTGGCCGTAGGAGACCCCGTGCCCGGCCGGCACCTGCTTGACCAGGGCGAGCTCGGCCTCGAGCCGCATCGCCGGGGTCAGCCCGTAGTCGGCGGAGGTACCGAGCTCAGGCACCGGGGAGAGGCCGAACACGGCCAGCCCCGGGCGGACGAGGTCGTAGTGCACCGAGGGGTTGGTCAGGGTGGCCGCCGAGTTGGCGAGGTGGCGGACCTCGAGCTGCGCGCCACGGCGCTCGGCGAGGGCCACCGCCTCGGCGAAGACCTCAGCCTGCGCGAGGACGGTGGGGTGGTCCGGGGCGTCGGCCCACGCGAAGTGCGACCAGATCCCGACCACCGCGCACACCCCCTCGGCCTGGGCCCGCAGCGCCGTGCCGAGCAGGGTCTCGAACTCGTCGGGCATCACGCCGTTGCGGCCGAGCCCGGTGTCGACCTTGATGTGGACACGAGCCGTGCGGCCCGTGCTGCGGGCCGCCGCGAGCAGCTCCTCGAGGGCCCACGCGGCCGAGACCGAGACGTCGACACCAGCGAGGAGGGCCTGGTCGAGCGCCGCCCCAGGGGCGTAGAGCCAGGTGAGCAGCGGCGCCTCGACCCCGGCTGCCCGCAGGGCGAGGGCCTCGTCGACCTGGGCCGCACCGAGCCAGGTCGCGCCACCGGCCAGGGCTGCCC
>NZ_JALPKN010000421.1 GCF_023630195.1 Actinotalea sp. C106
CCTCCGCCGCCCCGACCCGGCCCCCCGGCTCGCGCGGCTCGTGGTGCGCTGATGGACGTCTCGACCCGGGCGGTCCTGACCGCGGCCGTGGCCACCCTCGTCGCCGCAGCTGCCTTCTTCGGCGAGCTCCCGCTGGTGGGGGTCTCGATCCTGCTGGTCCTGCTCTTCGCGATCGGCTGGCCCCGCCTGCTCGGCCTGCCCAGCCCGCTCGGTACCGGGGTCGTCATCGCCCTCTCCGGGGCCGGGGGCGTCCTCGCGGTCACGGCGACCCGGGGCGAGCCCTACCTGCGGGACCTGCCCATCGTCCTGGCGCTCGCAGTGCTGCTGGCCTTCGTCAACGAGCTCGCCCGGCAGGACGGCCGGCTGCGCCTGGTCGAGTCCGTGACGGGCACCGTCACCGGGGTGCTCATCGTGACCGCGGCCGCCGGGTGGGTGGCCTCGGGCCGGACCCCGGGGGGCACCTCCCTCGTCGTCAGCGGCGCGGTGGCCCTGGCCATCGGCGCCGCGGTCTCGGCCGTGCCTCTGGGGGGCTGGACCGGCGCCACCGTGACTACCGGCGCTGCCGTGGTCGCGGGCGGGACCGTGGGCGCGGTCATGCCCTCGGTCTCCATCCTCGCCGGTGCCTTCCTGGGCCTGGCGACCGGACTGCTCGTCGCCGCCCTGCACGCACTCTTCGACGGGGTGCCCTCCCTCGGGCGCCGGACGGCCGCCGTGGCCGCCCTCGTGCTGCCTGTCTCGGTCAGCGGGATCCTCGTCTACGTCGTGGGCCGCGTCCTCGTCGGCTGAGCTGTCGCCCGCCGGCTGAGCGACAGCTCAGTAGACCAGCGCCTGGGTCCCGGGCCGCAGGGTCTCCTCGACGAAGGTCGGCGCCCCTGCCACGCGCACCCCCGGCAGCAGGTCGGACGGCTCGACGCCGCGGCGGACCGCGCACTGGGTGCACACCGTGACCTGCCCCTCGGCGAGCACCACCTCGAGCAGGTCGGCCAGCGGGGTCGCGTGGGCGAGGTCGACGTCGCCGGCCCGCCCGGGCAGCGCGAGCCAGGTCGCCTCCCCCGTCAGCCACAGGCTCACCCGTGCCCCGGCGGCGACCGCGGCGGCCGCGACCGTGAAGGCCTGGTTGCAGGCCTCGGGGCAGTCGGCGCCCGAGGTCGTCTTCACCACGAGGGAGGGCTGGTCGCGCGCGTCAGACATGCCTGAAGCCTAGGCGTCGTAGGATCGACGCATGCTCGCCCTCGAGATCTTCTTCATCGGACTCCTCGTCGCGTCCGCGATCACGATCACGTGGTTCGCGGGCTACGTCGTCTACAAGCTGTTCCAGGGACAGCGGTAGCCGATGACGTTCACCCTGCCCGAGGGGCTCGCCCCCGAGGTCTACCCGCTGGCCTGGCTCGTGGGGACGTGGCGCGGCGAAGGCGTCGTCGTCTACCCGAACATCCCGGAGACCGCGGTCACGCAGGAGGTCGTCGTCGACCACGACGGCGGTCCTTACCTGCGGTGGAGCAGCACCCTCTGGCTCGCGCCCGACCCTGCGCCCAGCGACGGCGCCGGCGAGGACGAGGACGCGGTGGCCGAGCCGAGGGTCTGGGGCACAGAGCAGGGCTACTGGCGCGTCCCGCCCGAGCGGCCCGAGGACGTCCCGCAGGACAAGCACCCGGTCGAGCTCATGCTCGTGGACCCCGCCGGCCACCTCTCGCTGTACGCCGGCGTCGTGGGCAACGGGCGCATCGACCTCGCGAGCGACCTCATCGCCCGTACCCCTGACGCCGCCGAGGTCAGCGCCGCGACCCGGCTGTACGGCTTCGTCCAGGGCGAGCTGATGTGGACCTGGGACCTCGCGGCCTTCGGCGAGCCGCTGCAGTCCTACGCCTCGGCACGGCTGACCCGGGTCGAGCCGTGACCGCCGCGGGACCCCGCAGCGCGCTGCTCAGCCGCCACGGCGTGGTCGAGGCCGCCGGTCCCGACCACGGCGTGGCCTGGCACTACGGCG
>NZ_JALPKN010000422.1 GCF_023630195.1 Actinotalea sp. C106
GCACCGTGCGGTCGTTGCGCCAGGAGGTCGCCAGGGCGAGCACCTCGGTCGGGCGGTCGGCCCCGGGGAAGTGGTCGGGGAAGCGCGCCAGCCCTCCGGCGCTCGCCCCGCGCCAGCCGTAGATGGCCTGGTGCGGGTCTCCCACCGCGGTGACGGGGTGGCCCCGGCCCGCCTCCGTGCCCGAGCCGAACAGGTGGCGAAGCAGCTCGAGCTGGGCGACCGAGGTGTCCTGGTACTCGTCGAGGAGCACCACCCCGTAGCGTGCCCGCTCCCCCGCGCCGACCTCGGGGACCTCACGCGCGAGGCGGGCCGCGACCGCGACCTGGTCGGCGAAGTCCATGACGTCGTCCTCGCGCTTGCGCTCGGCGAAGGCCTCGACGAGGTCGACCAGCCGCGAGCGCAGCTGCAGGGAAGCCCGGACCTCCTGCACGAGCCTGGTCTGGGTGGCCGTGACCTTCGCCAGGGTCGGGGCCTCGGCGATCCGGTCGACCAGCCGCTGCGCCTCGTGGCGGAGCTCCTCGGGGTCGACGAGGTGCTCAGCGAGAGCACCGGCGAGGTCGAGGACCGCGGTCGTGATGGTCGAGGGGGCGAGGTCGACCTCGAGGTCGCTGGTCCACTGCTCGACGAGGTCGTGGGCGAGCTGCCAGCGCCCGGCCTCTCCGAGCAGCCGGGCCGAGGGCTCGAGGCCCAGACGCAGGGCGTGGTCGCCGACGAGCCCGGCGGCGTAGGCGTTGTAGGTCGAGACGGTGGGGACGGCCAGGGCCGAGCGGCGGGCGTCCTGACCGAGGGCGAGGCGGACCGCCCTCAGTCGGCGCCGGACCCGGTCGGAGAGCTCCCCCGCGGCCTTGCGGGTGAAGGTCAGACCGAGCACCTGCTCGGCGTCGACCAGACCGTTGACGATGAGGAAGACGACCCGTGAGGCCATGGTCTCGGTCTTGCCCGAGCCCGCCCCGGCGACGACCAGGAGGGGCTCGAGGGGGGCCTCGATCACGGCCACCTGCTCATCGGTCGGCCGGTGCTGACCGAGCAGCTCGGCGATCTGCACCGCGCTGAGCTGCGGGGTGTCGGGGCGGTGCGCGCTCATGCGCCGACCACGCGCCCCTCGGGCTGCACCGGGCAGGAGCGGCTCACGGGGCAGGTGCGGCACAGGGCGTTGGCCGTCGCGGTCGGCGCCGGGCGGGTCACGGCCTCGACGACCTCCTCGAGCATCTCCTCGACCCACCGCGGGTCCTCGTCCTGGGCGGGGGCGCCCTGCTCCCGCCCGGCCCAGGTCTTGTTGGCCGTGCCGACGTAGACCAGGGAGGCGCCGCCGCTGGTGCCGGCCGGCGCCAGGTGCTCGAAGGCACCCGCGTCGACGGCTGCCTGGTAGGCGCCGAGCTGGGCGTGCCGGGCAGCGTCGCCCTTGGCCACGGGGCTCCGCCCGGTCTTGAGGTCCACGACCCGCAACCGAGGGCGGCCGTCCGGGTCGGTCTCGGCACGTTCGAGACGGTCGACGCTCCCGCGCAGGATCACCCGGCCGAGCTGGACGTGGAAGGGCTCCTCGACCGCGAGCACCTCGCCCGCGGTCCGCAGGTAGGCCGCGAGATGACGGATCATCGCCGCAGCCCGGCGGCGCTGCACCGACCCGACCCACCCCTCGGCCAGGCCGAGCTGGGACCAGCGTTCGTCGAGGGCCGCGGCGAGCTCGGCCTCGGTGCCGGCCGGCAGGGCCGCGGCGATCTCGTGCACGAGGGTCCCCAGGGACTGCTCACGCGAGTCGGCGGCCTTGCCGCCGGCGGCCTCGAGGGCCCAGCGCAGGGCGCAGGAGGACGCGGACTCCAGGGTCGAGGGGCTCAGCGGCACCGGCTCCTCCTCGGACCAGAGCGGGGCCGTGGTCGAGAGCGCGGTCGTGCCGTACCACTGGTCGGGCCGCGCCCCGGGCACGGCGTGAGCCACCAGGCGGGCCAGGAGCCGGGCCGCCGGGTGGTCCGGCCCAGGGACGGC
>NZ_JALPKN010000423.1 GCF_023630195.1 Actinotalea sp. C106
ATCCGACTTGGCGGCGATCAGCGCGTACGCGGGCCGGGCCGGCAGGGGCAGGGGCGGTCGCCGCAGCAGGAACTCGGCCGCCTCCGCCGCGGCTGCGCTGGGGGCGAGCTCGGGACGGTAGCTCGTGACCACGTCGTCGAGCTCGGCGACCGTGACGGGCACCCCCTCGGCCCCTAGGGCCCGGGCGATGACGGCGCTCTGGGCCACGTACTCGTCGCAGCCGGCCTCGTCGAGGGGCTCGCGGCCGTAGCGCTGGTGGGCGCGCAGGAAGCTGTCCACCTCGGCGACGTGCACCCAGCGCAGCAGGTGCGGGTCGGAGGCCTCATAGGGCTCCCCCTCGGGGGTGGTGCCACGGATGTGCGCGTGCACCGCACGGACGATGGCCACGGCCTGCGCGGCGTCCTCGGCGGTCGCGAAGGTGGTGGTCGCGAGGAAGGTCGCGGTGCGCTGGAGCCGGCCCCACGGGTCCGAGCGGTAGCCCGAGTGGTCGGCGACGGCGGCCATGGCCCGTGGGTGCAGCGACTGCAGCAGGAGGGCGCGCACCCCGCCGGCGAACATCGAGGCGTCCCCGTGCACCCGGCCGATCGGGCTGTCCGCCGGGAACCAGCGCGGACCGGGTGTGCCGTGGATGCGCACCCGGGTCGCCGTGGCCTCAGGCCCGGCGACGCGGGCGAGGAGCGCTTGGGCCACGGCGGAGCGGGCCGAGCTCAGGGGCGTGGTCACGGGCATGTCTCGATCCTCACATGCTGGACGCCTTTGGTCACGGTCCGATCACCGTGCGCGGGACCCTCATGACGAATTGATCACGATGGACCGATCGTGCGCTCGTGCTGGTCATGGCGCTCCTAGCCTTGCCGCATGCGCCGCCTGCTGACCGTGATGGTCGCCCTCCTGCTCGCCCTGACCGGGTGCTCCGCGACCTCGAGCTCGGACGAGGGCACCGACTCCTCGGGCGGATACGTCGGGGACGAGGGGGCGGCCGGCGAGGACAGCGCGGCCGACGACGGCACCACCGAGGAAGGCGCAGCCGACCTGGACGAGGGGGGCCTCGGCGGTGAGGCCTCGGGCGACGGCGGGGAGTCCGCGCGGCAGGTGGTGACCACCGGCTACGTGTCGATGACGGTCGAGGACCCGAGGCAGGCCGCACGGGAGTCCGCCCGGCTCGTCGAGCACGTGGGGGGCTGGGTCGAGCAGCGATCCGAGCAGAGCGCCGACGGGGACCTCGAGGCGAGCGCGCTGCTCGTGGTCCGCATCCCCGCGACCGAGGTCACCACGACCCTCGAGCGGCTCGAGGAGCTCGGTGAGGTCCAGCAGATCTCCCAGAACAGCGACGACGTGACGGCGCAGTCCCAGGACCTGGACGCCCGGGTCCGCGCGCTGCAGACGTCGATCTCGCGGCTCGAGGCCCTCCTGGAGCGCTCGGGGTCGATCGAGGAGATCGTCGAGGCCGAGCAGGTGCTGACCGACCGGCAGTCCCAGCTCGAGTCGCTGCAGTCCCAGCGCTCACGCCTGTCCGAGCAGGTCGCGATGTCGACCTTCGAGCTCGACCTGTGGAGCACTCCCCCGAGCGCGACCGAGGCCCGCGGCGGCTTCCTCGGGGGCCTGTCGACAGGGTGGGACGCCCTGGTCAGCACCCTGGCGGGCCTCTCCCTGACCCTCGGCGTCCTCCTGCCGTGGCTGATCCTCCTGGGCCTGGTGGCCCTGGTCGCGGTCGCCGTGCGGCGGGGGCTCAGACGGCGGCAGACGGCAACGGCGCCGTCTGCCGCTCCCTCCTCCCCTCCGGAGGACCCCGGCTCGACGCGGCTCTGACCCGAGGGGGCACGTCCCGGGGCGACGACGACTTCGCCACGCCGAACTCTCGCAGTTCGACCCCTCGAACACTAGAGTCGCGCCATGCTCCCCGCGTCGCACCCGCCTCGCGCACCGCGCCCGCCCCGCGCTCACCGCCGCGGCAGCGCGGTGGCCCTCGGTGCCGCGCTCGC